>NZ_JADQBH010000154.1 GCF_016278715.1 Marinilabilia sp.
GAATGAAGTTGGAATTAACCGAATTCAGGTCTCCATCACGGTAATGCAGAAAACGGTCATTAGCCTCGTCGAATAAATCGAGTCCTCCGCCAAGTGTTCCCACCCAAATTCGCCCGTCGGAATCTTCCAGAATTTTCCAGATCCGGTTATCTGAAATTGTTTCAGGGTTTTCCGATTCGTGATAGTATCTCGTGAATTTTCCATCCTGATAGCAGTTCAGACCCCCATAGTACGTTCCCACCCATAACCGGCTTTTGGAGTCAAACAGTAAACTCACAATCACGTCATGGCTCAAAGCATCGGGATTGGAAGGTTCTGCCCTAAATACTTTAAAAGTCCTTTTTCCCCGGTTGTAGTAAATCAAACCACTTCCATTGGTTCCAATAAAAAGATTTCCGTCATCGTCTTCAGCAAAACAATCAATGTCATTGGCCGGTAAGCCCCCCTCAATAAATGGATTATGCGAAAAGAGTTTAAACTGAAACAGATCCGGATGATAGTAATTCACCCCTTCTTTGTAGGTTCCTATCCAGATTGTCCCGGAATTATCGCGAACCAGTGAGGTAATACTGTTTTGAGATAAACTATTGTAAACTCCCTGAAGATTTCGAACATTAATTAACGAAAAATCAGACTTGTCAATTATCTGGATGCCACCATGATCCGTCCCCACCCAGATATGTCCTTTCTTATCCTGAAGAACCCCGGTAACAATGTTACTGGAAATACTATAACGGGGATCGTCAACAGAAAAGTGCAGCTCTTTTCCATTGTTTCCATCGTAATAAAAGAGTCCCTTGTCACTCTGTTCAGAATAAATCCAAAAATCACCACTTTCATCTGCCAACAGAGAATAAAAATCGCCAACTGAACTCCCTTTAAGTTTGTGAGGCTGATAGGAATAAAGTACCTCCCCGGTTTCAGAACTCAATCGTTCAACTACGCCAAAAGCATTAACAATCAGCACCGTAGAGTCACTTTCTATAAAAACATCGGTAACCAGGTCACTGCCAATATCCCTTTTACTCCCTTTTAGTTCATGAAACCTTTCAATTTCTTCGGTTTCTGAATCTACCTTAAATACACCGTATTGATTGGTAGCTACCCATAAATTGGAATCCCTATCCACCTCCAACGACGCAATATAGTCAGAAGGAATCGCGTTTTTCCCGGTCAGAAGATAATAATCTGTGTAAAAAATATCTTTTGATGGGTCGAATACGGTAAGTTGATTGTCCTGTGACAAAATCCAAAGGCATCCCCTATGATCTTCAAAAATTTTCTGAACATTGTTGAAGGGGATGGTGGTACTGTCCCCTGGAATGTTTTTGTAAGTTTTAAATGATTGCCCGTCATACCTGTTAAGACCTGAAACAGTTCCAAACCAAACAAATCCGTAACGGTCCTTATGTATTGATGAGATCTGATTATTGGACAGGCCATGAGAACTATTGAGATGCCGGAACTTGTAGTCAACTTCATCCAAGGTCTGCCCCGTCAACGGCAAACAAAGAAATCCCAAAACTACACCTAACATTATTCTCCTGAACATCCGACCCATAAATTTTGAAAAACAAGGTACAAAACTACAAAAAACTGATACAAATACACTTACACCCGGTTAAAGAAAGGAGATTGTTTCACTTCGTTCGCAAAAATCTAATTGCTACCAACATACTCAAACCAGTCATATACCGCGGGGGCATCCGCTTCTTTGCCATTCCCAGTTGCGTACAGACCTACATAAACGCCGGTAAACCAGCCAACGGTTTGTGTGCTGAGAAAACGAGCATCAGCAGTCTCCACCGTCTTAAACACGGTGTTGTTTTGGGCATAGGAGAATATAAATTCCGGGCCCGTTCCTTCAATTTTTAGATCCACTGCGCCGGGTGCCAGTAATACCTCCTCCGATTTATAGGTAATTTGTCCAAATTGCAGTTTTACCAGCAGAACCCGTTGCCCGTCTTTATTTTTCAGCACAAAATCGAAGTGCGACCCGTTGTTGACCAAGGCCATACCTGCTTCTTCGTTTTCATTTTCCGGATCGAACTCAAGTTGGGTGGTGGCTGAAAACCGGATGTCCGTAAGTCGGCGCCCGACAAATGCAGGGCTTCCTTTTTCTCCAATTTGAAGCGCAGAACCCACTATTTTAAGTTGTCCCTTTTGATCGTCCACTTGAAAGGTTTCATCTCCCGGAGGCTGAATGTAATTCCACTCAAACCCCAACTGCGCCACATCAAAATCAGTACGTTTTGCATTTTTTGAAATCTGAATTTGTGGCAAAGTGGCATGTATCATCTCCACATCCACCGTTCCGTTTCCATTAACCACGGGCCATCCTCCTTTGGGCCAACTAACAGGTACCAGACAGGTTTCGCGTCCCAAAATGTGATGTGGGGGATACCCCGTCACGCTGCGATATCCATGAATAACCATCCACCAGCTGTTATCATGCGCCTGGATAATATCGGCATGACCGATACCCTGAATGGGCTTGCCCATACCGGCATAATTGATATGAGTTGCAATTGGATTGGCCGGATTGTCGATGTAGGGGCCCCAAATATTGTGACTACGGGCAATGGTTACCATGTGGGCTTCCTCGGTACCGCCTTCCGCAGCCATCAAGTAGTAAAAACCATCTTTCTTATAAATGTGCGGTGCTTCGGGATACCGGCCCCCGGTTGAGTTCCATATCTTTTTGCGTTCACTTAACAGTTCGCCCATTTCAATATTAATTTCAGCCAATTCGAACGTCGATGTGGTTACATAAGCCCTGCCATCGTCGTCGAAAAAGAGATCGGGGTCAATTTCAGGCATATCTACCCAGATGGCCTCACTCCATGGGCCGGCCGGATCTTTGGCCGTCACGTAGAAGGTTCCGCCATGAGTCACATTGGTGGTAATCATATAAAAAGTGCCATTGTGATGTCTTATAGTGGGTGCGAAGATGTTGATTTCACCTTTAATCTGCTCTTCCCGGTCGATGCAATGACCAATTTGCTTCCAGTTTACCAGGTCTTTACTGTGAAACACCGGTACGCCCGGGAAATATTCAAAGGTGCTGTTAACAAGATAATAATCATCCCCCACCCGGCAAACACTGGGGTCGGGATAGAAGCCCGGAATAACAGGGTTTCTGTAAGTCACCACCGCATCTGCATTGGGCTCCACTACCCAGGGATTGGGGTTTACCTGCTGCGAAAAGATCGGGATGGAAATCAAAAAAAAGATTACTGCAAAAAGATTTTTCATTAGTTGTGTATTTTTAGTGATTGGTAAAAGTATTAAATTCTTAACGAATGTCAATTTTCGATTTAAATCAAAGATTGCCTCACAATGTAAACAATGACAGATCTTTGTGACAAAGGAAACATCTAGAAATTAGTTTGCCCACATTCGGGAATCCGCTTCATTTTTACCTGTAGCCAAGAATTTGTACTCTGGGTATTCAAATTGAACCCCTTCAGAAACCGTCCGGTTCCGTCATATACACATCATGCCTCAAACTTCTAAAAGTACTCATTTGCAATAAAATACAGAATTCAGATTCCAGTAGTTGAGAAGGATTTCAATATATAGCAATAACAACAAAAAAAACAGACTGAAAAGTACATTTCAGCCTGTTTTAAGTATTGTCAGCAATAATATAAATCCGGAAAAAACAAAAAGAATTCTTTCGAATACTTCAAACACAATTTTGAACTATATCAACTTCAGTTTCTTCAGTTCAATTTTCAATTGCTCCCTGTTTTCATCCTCCATTTCACAGAGAGGAGCACGGAATACTTCATTGACTCTGCCCATCAATGCCAATGCAGTTTTAACAGGTAGCGGATTGGATTCCAAAAACATCAATTCCATCAAGGCCCGGTATTTATAGAACAAACCACGAGCCACCACAAAATCTCCTTCCATAGAAGTTTTCATCATTTTATGAAAGTCGGCAGGTATCAGATTTGCAACCACAGAGATGCATCCGTCAGCACCCAGA
>NZ_JADQBH010000066.1 GCF_016278715.1 Marinilabilia sp.
TTTCTGATAATAAATGTGTTGTGCAAACTGCCACCAGGACTCATCATTGACCTTACCCTTGCGGGAAAATTTTTCAATCCCGTCCCTGAATCGCTGACGCAATTTTTCATCGTCGAATTCAATACGATCCAGGGCTATTATGGAGAAATGAGGAGGCATGGTCACGTCCTGAAACAAGTCGAAAAGAGATGGCACGAGTTTTCTCCATGTGAGATCTCCCGATCCTCCAAAAATTGCAAATACCGTTGGGCGAAGTTGTTCGTTTGTTTTCATCTTTATTCATTTTGCCATTCTGAATGAAAAGTTCCTTTTGCATCGATGCGTTCGTAGGTATGACCACCAAAATAGTCCCGTTGTGCCTGAATAAGATTAGCAGGCAACCAGGAGCTTTGGAAAGCATCAAGATAACTCAGAGAAGCCATAAGGCCGGGAATGGGTATACCCATCGAACTTGCCGTGCATACGATCTGTCGGAGGTCTTCCTGATTTTCTTTAATATTTTGCGAGAAGTTGGGGTCCAGCATCAGGTTTGCCAGATCGGGTTTCTCATGAAAAGCTTTCTTAATATCCTCCAAAATGGCAGCACGAATGATGCAGCCACCCCGCCATATCCTTGCTACGGTTTCGAGATCGAGATGATATCCGTATTTATTCGATGCTACGGTAAGCAACGCAAAGCCTTGCGTATAGGTTGTGAGCGTTGATACGTAAAAGGCTTTGCGCAATTGCGTCAGGAGCTTTTTCCAATCGCCAGTGAACTGTAGTTCACGGTGCTGAAATATTTTGTCGGCGATTTCGCGTTGATTTTCAAATACAGACAAGTCGCGCATGGCAACTGCCATATCGATGGTTGGAACAGGTACCTGCAATTCCATGGCACTTTGCGACGTCCACATGCCGGTTCCCTTTTGCCGTGCAACATCCAGTATTTCATCGATCAGCCGTTTGTCTGTTTTCTCATCGACCTTACCAAATATGTTACTGGTAATTTCCATGAGATAACCATTTAGTTCACCATTATTCCATTCATTATACGTTTTTTGAAGCTCATCATCGGAAAAACCAAGTACCAGTTTCATAAAGGCGTAGGTTTCGGATATAAGCTGCATGATGCCGTATTCGATGCCATTATGAACCATTTTCACAAAATGACCAGCAGACTGAGGTCCTATATACGAAACGCAGGGTTCATCATTCACTTTGGCTGCAACAGCTTCAAAAATAAGCCTTACCCGCTCAAAAGATTCTTTTGACCCGCCAGGCATTATACTTGCACCATGCCTTGCGCCTTCCGAACCACCTGAGATACCCATCCCCATAAATTGTATTCCTTTTTCCTGTAGCCTGAGGGTACGCAGGTTTGTATCCTTAAAATAAGAATTACCTGAATCAATGATAAGATCGTCTTTCTGAAGATACACCAATAGTTCAGCGATGACTGCATCGACAGGCGCTCCTGCAGGAACAAGCAAAATAATTGCTCTCGGTTTTTGAAGGATTGACAGAAACTCCTGAAGGTTATTGGTGCAATGAATGTCCCTTTTCCCTGCTTCCCTCTGAAGCGTTTCGACTTTGGTTGGGGCATTGTCATAACCAGCCACGGAAAAACCATGATCAGCCATATTTAATAAAAGGTTGCGCCCCATGACACCCAGGCCTACCATGCCAATGATATAAGTTTTCGAATTTTTCATCATTAAAAAATTATTGTTGTCAAAGATTTAAATTCGTTTCAAGAGGTGCTGAAAAACCGGTTATTAGTCTTACCGCATAGTCTGCAAAGGATTCAACGACTTTTTAAGAGCTGCCAATAAATTGTTAAATCCAGGAATAGTAGAGTATAATACAAAAGAAAAATGGATTGGTTCCGATATCACATGCAGCAAAAAAGTTCCAGCACTCATCTCATCATTGACCATTGAAAAACAACGTTCTTTACTGTTGTGTGGGTTACATCGTAATCCAATGGGTTCAAGTCCTCCTTCATGCTCATTGCTTGAATATCAAATTATTTTTGTCACACCAAATTAAAGGTCTGTAAACGGATATCCGTTATACAATTTTTGAAATAAATTACATCATTCACACATATTACGTAATATTTCTATAACATAAAATATTACAAGCAGAAGTATGGTTCAAAAAAAGAGTTTCTAATATTTTGTAAAAAGGGAAGCCTCTGTGTGATATGGCCAAAACAAACCCGTCTGGCGAACGGGCAGATGTGCCATAATGGGCAGATGATTAATTTGTTTTTCTACTATGCGGAGTGCCAAAAATATTGAGCCGGATTGAGTGTCGGCTCTCTTGTCTTATCAATAAATCTAACGATGTCTCCTGTTTTGTGCGAAAGACACCCAAATTTAAAAAGATGACTTGACGATATCCCCGATTTGTTGTTGGATTAAAGTATTTTTCAGCCTAAAGACTTGATTATTGTCACTTACAACCTCATACATTTTATTGATGCTTTCAATTGCAGTGTTCATTGAAAAGCCATTAGACGATTGTTAGCGGGTCGTTTATTCAATGGTAATCAATATTTATTGGAATCATATATTGCTGTTTTATTGGTTTTCCATACAAATAAGCAGGTTTCCAATTTGGCATTTCTTCAATAATTTCTTTTATTTTCTTGTTGGTTTTTTTCCCGATTCCTTTCTTAATTAACGGATTAACAGCCTTTCCAGTGCTATCAATTTCCAATACAATATGAATCTTTGTTTTTATTCCATTTGATATTTCTGTTGAGTCAATTGACAGCCGTCTTAAAATGAAGTTTAGAAGTTCACTTTGTCCTCCAATAAATTCGGCATCTGAAATCCAATTTTCTGTTTTTTCAAGGCTATCAACTTTTAAACGTGCATGTTTAAAAATATCATATCCATATTTGTCTATTAATTTCATTCTCATAATAGAATCATAGCAGATATAATATTTTTCCGAAAATAAATCATTTTCAAAATACCAATCAATATCATAATCTTGTTTCAAAACTGCGCAATAACTAGACTATTAATCTTCGATTTATATTACATTCAGTGAATTCTATCTTATCTACATCTTTAAAATTATCAGGTAAAGAAATAAAAATTTCCTTATTGAAGTCCGATAATTCAGTGCTTTCAATTACGTTAGTTTTGTGGAGATGTAGCTCTTTAAACTCAACTTCAGATATTCTAAAACCATCTCTAACTTCTGTTCTGAATATGTTTATTTTCTAAATGGTTGACTTAATACCTTTCTTCTGAATATCAACTTTTTGATAATTTAAATCATCAATAAATGATGACTCTATCTCTATTTTTGATGATATTGAATCATTGTGTGTGAATGAATGGTCAATAGAAGAATTCTCAATCCGTACGCTATCAACAACTGACTCATTTCGTATTAAGAATCCATTAAAAAACTTTGAGTCATAAATCCAAATTGATTTTAGATTTGAACTATCAAAATATGTTTTAAAAGGCTTAAACTTAGCCTCTTTATATTCGGAAATCTCCAAATACAATAGCTTTAATTCTCTAATAGTAACATTTTCAAAAATAATTCCGTACAGTGCAGAATCTTTTACTTCAATGTTTAATTCATTTTGTTGAATGTCTTTTACATACAACATCACTTCTTTATTCTTAACTCCCTCAAGTTTTATCAAGGCATTCGTAGAAATGTTGTTGCTTTTTATGAAGTTTTTGTCGATAACTAGTTTATCATTTTTTAAATGACTATGATAATTTGAACTGTCAATTTTGAATTCCATGTAGAATGTGTTTTTTTTTCTTGCCTTGCTGCTAACGTTGACCTGTATGCGTCAGGCCGGGGCTTTCAAACCCGAAAGGTTATTTCAAGCCGTGAGCGGGTAACAAGGAAAAACGAAGCTTGCAATATGCTGTGGAGCCCCGGCTGGCGTATACAGATTGTTGAACTAAACCCTCCTTTGGTCGGGAGAAATAAAAATAGCTAAAAATGTTTA
>NZ_JADQBH010000239.1 GCF_016278715.1 Marinilabilia sp.
AAAGAAATATGGCAGTAAGCTTCATATAGTGAGTGTTATAGACAACCTGACCAAAGGAGCTTCCGGGCAGGCTGTTCAGAATATGAATTTAATGTTTGGTTTGGACGAATCGGAGGGGCTACGACTTAAGCCAGTGGCTTTTTGAGATAGATAAGGGTTGTTTTTTACGGTTTAAATTTAGGTGTTCATTTTTTCAATCCCACACCCGAAGATTCGTTTGTCGCTGCACCCAGTTGAGTGCAGCGACATTTCCAAACCAATTATTGCAAGAACTTAAGTATGAGCTATACAAGTTTAGGGAAGTATCGCTTTACTTAGAGTTAACCCCGATTTAGAAAATGTTGGCTTTCACCAATTTTTTCTGTGAAAGCCTTTCATTTTCATAATCGTTGAGCGGCATCGCTTAATCCGGGTAGAAGAAATAAGTGCCGGTATCTCCGGAATCTTTAAGATTTTTCGTTTATGAAACTTTTCGACGTTTATCCGCTGATGGATGTTACTCCGGTATCGGGTAAGGGATGTTATATTACAGATGAGCAGGGGACTGAATATCTGGATTTGTATGGGGGACATGCTGTTATTTCTATCGGGCATTCACATCCTCATTACATTCAGCGTATTGAGAACCAGTTGGAGCAAATTGGGTTTTATTCCAATTCGGTAATGAATCCTCTTCAGCAGGAGTTGGCCCGTAAGCTTGGTAAAATGTCCGGTATGGACGAGTACTCCCTTTTCCTTTGCAACAGCGGGGCCGAAGCCAACGAAAATGCTTTGAAACTGGCCTCTTTTGCTACCGGAAAGAAGCGGGTCATTGCTTTCAATAAGGCTTTTCACGGACGGACGTCGGCGGCTGTTAGTGTGACCGATAACGAAAGAATCCGGGCTAACATAAACAAGGGATCTGAGGCGACCTTTTTGCCCATCAACAACGTTGGGCTGGTTGAAGAAGAACTAAAATCCGGAGATGTGTGTGCGGTTATTATTGAAGGGATTCAGGGCATAGGAGGCGTTCAGATACCGGACGATTTATTTTTGAAGTCGCTGGAGCAGTTATGCAAAAAATATGATTGCAAGCTCATTCTTGATGAAATACAGTCGGGGTATGGGCGTAGCGGAAATTTCTTCGCATTTCAAAAAGCAGATATTAAACCAGATATAGTAACAACAGCCAAAGGAATGGCCAATGGATTCCCCATTGGTGGTGTTTTGATTAGCCCCGATATTGAGGCCAGGCATGGAATGCTTGGCGCAACTTTTGGAGGCAATTATCTTGCTTGTGCGGCCGGTCTTGCTGTGCTGGAGGTAATGGAGTCCGAAATGCTAATCAAAAATGCTGCCGAAACGGGCGATTATCTGTTGACGGAGCTTGGAAAGATGGATGGAATTAAGGAAGTTCGGGGTCGGGGTCTGATGATTGGACTTGAATTCGACACCGAAGTAGCACCGCTTAGAAGAACCCTGATGAAGGAAGAGCATATTTTTACGGGGGTTTCTTCGACCAATATCATCAGACTGTTGCCACCGCTTACCCTGACGGTGGAGCAGGCATCTGTCTTTGTCCGGGCTTTAGGCCGCCTTTTGGCACCCTAAACCCTAATGATTATGGTTGAGTCTTATTGGAATGAAGAATGGAAAGAGATTCCTTTTGAAAAAGGAGCATTGAGAAAACGGTATGCAGTCTCTAATTACGGACGTATTATCAGTTTCTGTGCTGATGACCGAAGTGATGCTGCATTTGTAAAAGGTGGAGTGCTGAAAGGCTACAGGACCTTGCCACTCAGGCCTTTCGGAAGGTCTACTACTTTTTACGTGCACAAGCTTGTTGCTGAGCAATTCATTGATAAAAATGATGATGGTCAGACATTTGTGATTCATTTGGATTACAATAAGTGTAATAACTTTGTGGAAAACTTGCGATGGGCAAATAAAAAGGATATGTTTGATCATCAGCAGGGCAATCCTTCGGTTTTGGAAGGACGAAAAAGAATGAAAGCCCGAAAACCTTGCGAGGGTGCCAAACTTACCGATACACAGGTGATGTTGCTGAAAAAACGCATTTCAGATCCGGGGCGTAAGACTCGTCTTAAAATTATTGCCCGCCAGTTTGGGATCAGCGAAATTCAATTACATCGAATCAAACGCGGCGAAAACTGGGCGCACATTAATATTCAGGAGAAGTCGATTATTGGAGAAAATAAAATTTATCCGGAATGATCAAAAAAATTGCAATTATAGGTGGCGGAAATCTTGGTACTGCCATTGCCAGAGGGCTGGTGAGCTCCGTTAAGCCTTTTGATGGCGAGATTGTGGTAACTCGCCGTAGGGTGCATCTGATTAAGTCTTTGGAGGAATTCGGGATTGTTGTGGGCCAGGATAACGTGGGGGCTGTGAAAAATGCAGACCTTGTTATTTTGGCAGTGAAACCTTTCCAGCTGGAGGATATCCTGGCAGAAATTGAACCTGCCTTGTCGGATAAAGCTTTGCTGATCTCTTTGGCTGCAGGTGTTGATGCCCGCCAGATTTCCGATATGGCATCCGGCAGAAAATCCATTTTCCGGGTGATGCCCAATACGGCCATCTCCATCGGAGAATCCAT
Source organism: Marinilabilia sp. (assembly GCF_016278715.1). Classification (GTDB taxonomy): domain Bacteria; phylum Bacteroidota; class Bacteroidia; order Bacteroidales; family Marinilabiliaceae; genus Marinilabilia. Next base: position 2,597 of record NZ_JADQBH010000239.1, read on the forward strand.
GACTTGCGTCTCTTCTTATGAAGCAACAGAAGAGCAGGAGGCTGTTATTAGGGATTTGTTTGAACCCACAGGGATTGTTCAGTTTATTCCGGAGGAGCTCATGGCTTCTGCAACGGTGCTTGCCGCGTGTGGAATTGCTTTTGCGCTAAGGTTTATTCGTGCAGCTACTCAGGGTGGGGTCGAGATTGGATTTGGCTCTGATTTGGCCCTTAAAATTGCCTCTCAAACAGTGAAAGGCGCCGCAGAGCTGATCATCAGAGGAGAAACTCATCCCGAAGCGGAGATTGATAAAGTGACCACTCCGAGAGGGATAACCATCTCCGGATTGAACGAGATGGAGCACCAGGGCTTTAGCTCTGCTCTCATCAAAGGGTTAATTACTTCATTCGAGAAAATTGAAAACGGAAGTAAAAAGAAGTGACAAAATCAGATTTGTATTATAGGTCTATTACCATTAAAGTCGGGTCGAACGTGCTTACCCGCCCGGATGGAACGCTGGATTTGAAGAGGATTGAACATCTGACTTCGCAAATTGCGCAATTGCATGAACTGGGATTAGCTGTTATTCTGGTTTCCAGTGGTGCTGTGGCTGCCGGTCGAAGTATGGTGGTCAATAAAATCGCCAAAGACCCTGTGTCCGAAAGGCAGCTCTTATCCTCGGTTGGACAGGTGAAATTGGTCAATATCTATTCTGAATTGTTTGCCGCAAATGGTCTGATCTGCTCACAGGTTCTGGTGACTAAGCAGGATTTTGGCACTCGGGAGCATTATCTGAATATGAAGAACTGTCTTTCGGTCTTGCTCGAAAACAACATTGTGCCGATAATAAATGAGAATGATGCTGTGTCGGTTACTGCTTTAATGTTTACCGATAATGATGAGTTGGCCGGAATGGTTTCTTCTATGATGAGTACCGACGCACTTTTCATTTTGAGCAATGTGGATGGTATTTTTACCGGAATGCCCGGAGAACCAGGCTCGGTACTGGTTCCTTTAATAAATGAGGATGAAAACGATTTGGAAAAATATATTTCTACCACCAGAAGCAATTTTGGAAGGGGAGGAATGCTGACAAAATGCCGGGTTGCCCGAAAAACGGCGGACTCGGGTGTGGCGGTACACATTGCCAATGGAATGCGCGACAATATTATTCTCGACCTTGCCCGAACACCGGCAGAGGTTGCACATACTCGTTTTGAGCCCAATAGTCCAAAACCCGCCATTAAAAAGTGGATGGCGTATGCCGAGGGGTTTGCGAAAGCGGAAGTGGAAGTGAATGAAGGTGCCAGGTTAGCTCTGACCGGAACGAAAGCAAGAAGTTTATTGCTGGCCGGAGTGACTTCTTTTTCCGGGGACTTTCAAAAAGGGGACCTGTTGAGAATTCGCGACCCCAAAGGAGTTCTTATCGGAATCGGAAGAGCTCAGTACGAAAAATCAATTGCCCTTCGACATCTGAAGGATAGCAGATATCGGCCACTGGTTCATTACGATTATCTGTTTATCTATCCCGATGTTCACTGAACCGCCAATGAGGTTTTATTGATTGAAATATAAGTAAAAGACTGGATATGACCAACCTGGAACAGTTTAAAAAAGCAAAAGAGGCAGCATGTATTATGGTGCGTCTGAATGATGATTTTATCCGGACTATTTTATTGGATCTTGCGGACAATATGGTGGCAAAAATCGCATTGTTATTGAGCGCCAATAAAAAGGATTTGGAGCGGATGAAAGAGTCCGATCCGCGTTACGACAGATTAAAACTTACCGCAGAACGCATCGAGGGTATTGCTTCTGATATGCGCGATGTAGCCAATATGAACTCTCCCTTGGGCGAGGTGCTTACCGAACGCTCCATGCCATCAGGTCTTAATCTGAAAAAGGTGACTGTTCCCATCGGAGTGGTTGGGGTAATCTATGAAGCTCGTCCCAATGTTACGTTCGACGTATTTGCCCTGTGCTTTAAGTCGGGTAATGTATCGGTGTTGAAGGGCGGACAGGATGCATGGCATTCCAATCTGGCCGCAGTGGGGATCATTCGTGAATGTCTGGCGTCACACTCTGTATCCTCAGAGGTGATTCAGTTGCTTCCACCTGATCGGGAAGCTGCCCGGGATCTGATGCAGGCCGATGGCTATGTGGATATGCTGATACCACGCGGCTCTCAGGGGCTGATTAATTCGGTTCGTGAGGGATCCAAGATACCGGTTATTGAGACGGGAGCCGGAATTGTACACACTTATGTGGATGCTTCGGCCGATCTGGAAAAATCCAAGAAAGTGGTTTACAATGCTAAAACTCGGAGGCCCAGTGTTTGTAATGCATTGGATTGCCTGGTGATTCATGTTGATCGATTAAATGATTTACATGAGTTGGTTGCCGCTATGGCTATGAAAAATGTTGCTATCGAAGCCGATGAAAGGGCCTATAAGGTTCTGACGTCGCATTATCCTGAAAGCCTTTTAGAAAAAGCAGATGGGGAATCTTTTGGAACCGAGTTTCTGGATTTTCGGATGGCTGTTAAAGTAGTTGATAGCTTTGATGAAGCCTTAAAACACATTGCGAAGTATAGCTCCAGACACAGCGAAGCCATAATGGCCGAGGATGCCGGGGTGGTCGCACGCTTCTTTAATGAAGTGGATGCCGCTGCTGTGTATGCGAACACTTCTACCGCATTCACCGATGGGGCTCAGTTTGGTCTGGGTGCCGAAATAGGCATCAGTACTCAGAAATTGCATGCCCGTGGCCCGATGGGACTCAGAGAACTGACCAGCTATAAATGGCTGATTGAGAGTGACGGGATTGCTCGTCCCTGATCCGCCATTGTTTCGAAGTCGGACTGGACATTGGAAACCGGAAAGGTAGAACAGGTTGTATAATCTCAAATCTTCTAACCTTCTTTTGGTTCCCCGTTGGGCTGATTTTGAGGCTTTTTCCTTTATCCTTTAATCTTCAAATAATTAGCACTTTTATATCAAAAAACTATGCAAAGATTTCTTACTCCTTCAGATATCGGCGATTTAAAGCAGGCACTAAAAGAAGCTGCCGAAGTAAAGAAAAACCCGTTTGCACATCAGCATCTGGGAAAGAATAAAACGATTGTATTGATATTTTTCAATTCAAGTTTGCGTACCCGTCTGAGTACCCAGAAAGCCGCCACAAATCTCGGCATGAATGTAATTGTGCTGGATATCAACAAGGACGGATGGCAACTGGAAACCGAGTTTGGTGTGGTGATGGATGGTGACAAACCTGAGCATATCCGTGAGGCGGTTCCCGTTATCGGGCAGTATTGCGATATCATCGGGGTGAGGTCTTTTGCCAGGTTTGAAAACAAAGAGGAAGATTACAGTGAAAGACTGCTCAATCAGTTTATTGAGCTTTCCGGACGGCCGGTTATCAGTATGGAGTCGGCTACGCGTCATCCGTTGCAGGCTTTCGCGGATTTGTTTACCATTGAAGAATACCGCTCCGCTCAACGTCCTAAAGTGGTGCTGACCTGGGCCCCACACCCTAAAGCTCTACCACAGGCTGTGCCTAACTCTTTTGTGGAGTGGATGAAAGAGGCTGATGTGGATTTAACGGTTACCCATCCAAAGGGATATGAACTGGCTCCGGAATTTATGGAAGGGGTTAATGTCGAGTACGATCAGAGGAAAGCTTTTGAAGGAGCCGATTTTATCTATGCCAAAAGTTGGGCGAGTTTTTCAGAATACGGAAAGGTCCTTTCGAAAGATCGCAGCTGGACTGTCGATGAAGAGAAAATGGCCCTGACCAATGATGCTAAGTTTATGCACTGCCTGCCAGTCAGACGAAATATGGTGGTTAGCGATGCAGTTATTGAAAGTTCGAACTCTATTGTTGTTCAGGAAGCCGCCAACCGCGTGGTTTCTGCCCAGACAGTTTTAAAAAGAATGCTTGAATCGCTTTAATTGCAGTAAAACCAGGGGATAATGGATCAACAACTCACAATAGTAAAAGTAGGAGGAAGAGTATTAGAAAATCCGGAAACACTCCATGATTTTCTGGAGGATTTCTCCGCATTGCCGAATCCTAAAATATTGGTTCATGGCGGCGGTCGCTCTGCCACCACGATGGCAAGTCGTTTGGGTATCGAAACCAAAATGGTGGAGGGCAGGCGAATCACCGATGAGGACATGCTCGAGGTGGTTGTAATGGTATATGGTGGTTTGGTTAACAAAACAGTTGTTGCCGGTTTGCAGGCGATGGAAATCAATGCAATGGGCATTACTGGGGCTGATTTGAATCTGATAAAGGCCCATAAACGGGTCGGAGCCGACGTGGATTACGGTTTTGTGGGTGATGTGGATGAGGTAAATGTCACTTCTCTTATTCCCTTGATTAGGCAGGGAATCGTTCCGGTTGTTGCCCCCTTGACGCACGATGGTCAGGGCCGTTTATTGAATACCAATGCCGACACAATTGCTTCTTCTCTGGCAGTTGAATTTTCTAAGATTTTGGATACCAGTCTGATGTTTTGCTTTGAAAAACCTGGTGTTTTAATTAACCCTGATGATGACAGCTCTGTGATTCCGTTTTTGAACCGGGAGCTTTTTGATATGTATCGGGACGAAGGTATTATTTCAGAAGGAATGGTTCCCAAACTGGAGAATGGATTTAATTCGCTGGCTAACGGTGTGGTCGAAGTGATAATTACCAATACTGAAGGTTTGTCTGTGCCAGGAAGCGGCACTACCCTTGGCGTGTAAGGTTTTTTCTAAACAAATTAAGTTTTCTTTTAGCGAACTTTAATCATAAGCCTTTTGGAATGTGCCATTTATCTGATTTCGTTAGTTCCTTGGGTAGGTCAATGATTGGAATCTCCACTGCTCATTAACTACTAATTTACAACTATGACTTTACATCCTTATACTGCAGATGCAATTCAATTGCTAAAACAAATGATTGCTATCCGTTCGTTTAGCGGGGAAGAGAAGGATGTTGCCGATTTGTTTGAGCAGTTTTTAAAATCCAAAGGGCTGAATCCCGAACGGAAAGGGCATAATTTATGGGTGAAATCACAAAACTTTTCTCCCGATAAGCCTACTATACTTCTCAATTCGCACCTGGATACTGTAAAGCCTTCATCGGCCTGGACTTACGACCCTTTTTGTCCTACCGAAAAGGACGATTGCATTTTTGGACTTGGCAGTAACGATGCCGGAGCTTCTGTCGTTTCACTGCTGGCTGTTTTTCGAAGACTGAATGAAACTCTTCAGAATTACAATTTTATTTTTTCCGCCACCGCCGAAGAAGAAGTCTCGGGGGATGGGGGTGTGGCTTCGATTTTAGGTGATTTGGGACGCATTGACCTTGGAATTGTTGGCGAGCCCACCCAAATGCAGATGGCAGTGGCAGAGAAGGGCCTGATGGTTATCGATGGTGAGGTGAAGGGCAGGAGTGGTCACGCAGCCCGGGAAGAGGGTATTAACGCCATTTATGAAGCGCTGCCGGTATTGGATTGGTTTCGTACTTTTCAATTCTCTGAGAAATCAGAGTTTCTGGGCCCTGTTAAAATGACAGTGACAGGAATTCAGGCTGGTTTACAGCACAACGTGGTTCCTGATGTTTGTAAATTCATGGTCGATGTCAGAGTCAATGAATTTTACCGCAATGAGGAACTTTTTCAATTGATTCAGCAGAAAGTTCCGGGTGATTTAAAAGCGCGTTCCTTTCGGTTAAACAGTTCATTCATCCCTGTTGGTCATCCACTGGTTCTTCGTGGTGAGCAACTGAAACTTTCCAAGTACGGTTCTCCAACAACATCCGACCAGGCTCGAATGCCTTTTACTACGATTAAAATCGGGCCCGGGGATTCGGCACGTTCGCATACAGTTGATGAATTTATAGGTAAAAGGGAGATCGTGGAAGGTATCGATATTTACTTCAGGTTACTGAATGGATTGAATATTCATTCAATTTAAAATGATTAAAAATAAGCTGATTTGGTTGTTTGTTTGGACTTCTGATAGGTGAATTTTAAAAAATTCTCTTATTTTTGTGACGGTTTCAACTTTTTGGCAACAAATTGGGTTAAAACTGTAAGTGTATTTATTTTTAGCAAAAATGAATATTATGCATTTTTGAGCTCTGACGGGGATCAACTAAACTTTTTCACTACAATTTTTTGGGGTTTAATTTCTTGCAAATGCGATTGAGTTTATGAAGCTTTGGGATAAGGGTACGGATACTGATAAAAAAATAGAATCTTTCACCATAGGTAAAGACCGTGAGCTGGATTTGTTTCTGGCGCCTTTCGATATTATGGGGACTATGGCTCATTCAATAATGCTGGGTGAAGTAGGTCTTCTTGAAAAGGAGGATGTAAAGGTGTTGATGCCTGAATTAAAGCGGTTGTATAAAAATGCATTGGACGGTGATTTCGTTATCGAAGAAGGTGTTGAAGATGTGCACTCACAGGTGGAGATGCAGCTTACACGTAAGCTCGGTGACGTAGGAAAGAAGGTTCACAGCGGACGCTCCAGAAACGATCAGGTGTTGTTGGATCTTAAACTTTTTGCACGTGACGGGATTATGAAAGTCACCAGTGCTGTTGAAGATTTATTCAGCGTTTTGCAGCAACGCAGTGAGGTTCACAAGAACGACCTATTGCCCGGTTATACACATCTTCAGGTGGCTATGCCATCTTCATTCGGGCTGTGGTTTGGAGCTTATGCCGAAAGCCTGGTTGACGATCTGTACTTTTTACAGGCTGCCTGGCGTATTGTCAATCAGAATCCACTTGGGGCAGCTGCTGGGTATGGCAATTCATTTCCGCTGGACCGAAGTTTGACAACCCGTTTGCTCGGCTTTGACGATTTGAGTTACAATGTGGTTTATGCCCAGATGGGGCGAGGCAAAATGGAACGTTCCGTAGCTATGGCTTTGTCGTCTATCGCTTCTACCCTTTCACGCCTGGCCATGGATGCTTGTTTGTACATGAGCCAGAATTTTGGTTTTTTGAAACTTCCAGATGCCTTTACCACCGGATCCAGTATCATGCCCCACAAAAAAAATCCCGATGTTTTTGAGCTGTTACGTGCGCGTTGTAACAAGTTGATTGATGTACCCAATCAGATAGCTTTGATTATCGGTAATCTGCCATCCGGATATTTCAGGGACATGCAGGTTACCAAAGAGGTATTCATTCCAGCGTTTGAGGATATTCTTAGCTGTATCGACCTGATGACCACCGCTGTATCCAAAATGGAAATTTCAAAAAATATTATGGATGACGAACGCTATAAATTTGCGTTTAGTGTGGAAGAAGTGAATCGGCGGGTTCTGGCCGGGATGACTTTCAGGGATGCCTACAAACAAGTGGGGATGGAAATTGAAAAGGGTGAGTTTTCACCCGATACCGCAAATGTGCACCACACACATGAGGGGAGTATAGGCAATTTGTGTAATGAACAAATAAAGAAAAAAATGAAAAATGCGATTGCTCTGTTCGATTTTGACCGTGTGCAGAATTCTGTAAATAAATTAGTTACTTGATTAACCTAAAAACTAATAATATGACCTTTTTGAATGAATTTGCAAAAGCCTCTGTTCAGTCATGCGAGATTGACAAGGAATTGTATTTGAAATACAATGTGAAGAGAGGATTGAGAAATGCTGATTTCTCAGGTGTTCTGGTTGGACTTACCAACATTGGCGATGTGGTGGGATACAACAAAGATGAACAGGGAAATATCATCCCCGCCGAGGGTGAACTTTTTTATCGTGGCATTGAACTAAAAGATCTTTGCAGAGGATTTCAGGAGGATAAGCGGCATGGTTTTGAGGAGGCCGCATACTTGCTGTTGTCGGGGAATTTACCCGACAAGGAACAATTGAGTGTATTTACCAAACAATTGGCGGAAGAACGGTCACTGCCCGATTTTTTCTCTAAAAACATGATTCTTTCCCTGCGCGGTCGATGTGTCATGAATATGCTGGCACGCTCAGTTCTCGGACTATATACCGCCGATGATGAGGCAGAGAATTATTCGCCTGAGAATCTGTTGAAGCAATCCATGAGTCTGATTGCCAAATTTCCCGTTATTGTAGCCTATGCCTACTTTGGGATGAGGCACTCTTATCAGCAGAAATCGCTCGTTATTCGCCATCCCCAACCGGAGTTAAGTGCTGCCGAAAATTTCCTTTATATGCTTAAAGGGAAAAAGTATACCAAGCTTGAAGCGGACTTGCTCGACTTGTCGCTTGTGCTGCATGCCGAACATGGCGGAGGTAACAACTCTTCTTTTACAACGCGCGTGGTGAGCTCGGCCCAAACCGATACTTATTCTGCCATTTCAGCTGCATTGGGTTCTCTTAAGGGTGGATTACATGGTGGAGCCAATCTTAAAGTGATTAATATGATGGACAACATCAAACAAAATGTTAAGAACTGGGAGGATGAAAAAGAAGTGGCTGCTTATTTGGGAAAAATTCTGATGAAAGAAGCTAACGACCGAACAGGTAAAATTTATGGTATTGGTCATGCTATATATACCCTTTCCGATCCGCGGGCCATTCTCCTTAAAGAAAAGGCCGGGGAACTGGCCAACGAGAAAAATCGTTTGAAGGAGTTCAACCTTTATGCAATGATTGAACGCCTGGCTCCGGAGGTGTTTTACAAATTTAAAGGCTCCAGTTCAAAAACAGTTAGCGCAAACGTGGACTTCTATTCCGGTTTTGTTTATCAGTGTCTGGAAATTCCTGAAGAGATTTATACACCCATCTTTGCTGTTGCAAGAATTGCCGGCTGGTGCGCGCATCGCATCGAGGAGGTCACCTGCTCAAGCCGTCGTATCATCCGTCCTGCCTATAAGGCGGTTTATCCCAGGCTTCAATATACACCTTTGAAAACAAGATAATTGAATAAAAAATACATATATTCTGCATGATTGTAATAGATATTCATGAATTATTGTTTTTGATGTAACCTAATGCAAAATATTTGCTAATTTTGTAACCTGATAAATCCTGCGAAATGCATTTACCCTTATTTTGTGGTAAATGCATTTTTTGCGGGAGTATGAGCATCGGACTTTTAAAGAAGAATTTAAGTATGCCTGAATTTATGCCGATTAAACTGGTTCTGGAAGACGGAACTGTTTTTAAAGGAAAATCATTTGGATATCACAAAGCTGTTGCCGGAGAGGTGGTGTTCAATACTGCAATGACGGGGTATCCGGAGAGCCTTACGGATCCTTCCTATGAGGGGCAGATATTGGTTTCTACTTATCCACTGGTGGGGAATTACGGAGTGCCTAAAGATGATAAGGAAAATGGGATTTCAAAGTTTTATGAGTCGGACCAAATTCATGTTTCCGGGTTTGTAATTTCCGATTATTCAACCGATTATAGTCATTGGAACGCTCAGGGAAGTTTGGGAGACTGGTTGAAGCAAAATGAGATTCCCGGAATTTTCGGAATTGATACCCGGGCCCTTACCAAAATGCTGCGCGAAAAGGGGACAATGCTCGGCAAAATTGAAACCGATGAGGAGCAGATTGATTTTTATGACCCCAATAAAGAAAATCTGGTGGCCAAAGTGAGTACCAAAGAGAAGATTACCTACGGAAACGGGAAACACAAGATTGTATTGGTTGACACGGGAGGTAAGTACAACATTATTCGTTGTCTGCTGAAGCGCGACACTACAATTACCCTGGTGCCTTGGGATTATGATTTTAATAATGATGATTTTGATGGTATTATGCTGGCCAATGGTCCTGGAGATCCACAAATGTGCGAAACTACCATTCAAAATATTAGTAAGGCTTTGAAAGGAAATAAACCGATTTTTGGTATTTGTCTGGGGAATCAGCTGATGGGAACCGCAGCCGGAGGTTCCACTCACAAACTAAAATACGGACACAGGGCCCATAATCATCCGGTTATTAAAGTAGGTACTGGTACCTGCTATATTACCAGTCAGAATCATGGTTTTGTTTTGGATACCGATTCGCTGAGTAATGAATGGGAGCCACTTTTTGTGAACATAAACGATGAAACCAATGAGGGAATCAGGCATAAAACAAAGCCTTTCTTTTCCACTCAGTTTCACCCCGAAGCTTCCAGCGGCCCAACTGACACTGAATTTCTTTTTGATGACTTTGTGGACTTGATTAAGAAATCCAAAGGTGATAAATAGCAACATATTGAATGATATGAAAAAGGGCTTCACAATTGCGTGAGGCCCTTTTTCGTATTTGGTATTGAATCATTTTAACCTTTCACAGCGCCTTCTGCTTCAGTTTTTTCTTTCCATTTTTTGTCGAAATATTTAATGGCATATACCGATGCGAAATAACCTGCCGCAACTGTTGCCAACCATGATAAATACATCAAAATAGCTGCAAAATAACTCATAGGTTTCTGTTTTTTTGGATTTCAATAGTGTCGTGTCATTGCAAACTGAGTGAAGTAATCTTCAGTTTTTAACCGAACACCAATAGTCTATAATACAAAATTAAAAGTTTCGTCAAACTTCTAACCGCTATAAATAAAGCGACAAATTAACAATAAGCCCCACTTTAATAAAAGTGTGCTTCTCCGGAAGTCATTTCATCCTTGTCTATTTTCTTTTTATCAATGGCTCTCCAGGTATACCAGATATATGCAGCCACAAAAGGAACCATCAATGATACATAACTCATCACGGTTAGAGTAAAGTGGCTTGACGAGGCTTTTATAATGGTTAGTGAACTTTGGAGGTCAACGTTTGAGGGATAAAAAGCAGTGTTATTAAAACCCGCCAGCAGAAACAGGGAAAAGACAGTCAGAAAGCTCCCGGCCCCGGTAAACCAGATGCCTGAATTGCTCTTTTTAAATAGGCTGATGAAAATGCCATAGAGAACCAAAGCAATTGCTGTTAAAAATAGAACCAGAACCACCGGCATTTGAATCAAATTCAGGAAATATTTATTGTCTTGCATGAATATTTCTCCTGTTTCGGGCATCACTGCATATCCTTCATTGAGCATCAGCCAGATGATGAAAGTAAGGAAGAATACTAAAAAAGGAACGGTGTTGTACCAAAGATGCTTCCGGATTCTTTTGTCAATGGTTTCGTCCTCGATTGAATTGAGGAAATAGAGCAGGCCTAAAGTGCGTGCTAGAAAAAACACAGCGATTCCCAATGATAGATTCTGAACATTAAGGAGCAGTTCAAGCCCTCTGAATGCCGAGTGCCAGCGCATTTCGTTCATGTCGGTAAGCGAGAATTGCGAACCGGTAAAGAAACTGGCTACCACAACGCCCAACAGGAAGGTTCCTATCAGTCCGTTGATAAACAGAAAGGTCTCGTAGGTACGTGGCCCAAATACATTGCCCGGTTGTGAACGGAATTGGTAAGATACAGCCTGAATAATGAATGCAAATAGTAATATCATCCAGGCCCAGTAAGCTCCACCGAAACTGGTACTGTAAAAAAGCGGGAAGGAGGCGAAGAAAGCACCTCCGAAAACGACCAATGTGGTAAAGGTAAATTCCCACTTTCTTCCGAGTGAGTTGATTAGCAGGGTGCGTTCGTCCTTATCTTTACCAATCTGATATATCAATGTTTGCCCTCCCTGTACAAACATCAGGAATACAAGGGCGCCACCCAGTACGGAAATGATTATCCACCAATATTGCTGTAGTGCTAAATGTGAAAGTGATTCAAACATTATTTGGGTCCTCCTTTTTTTTAGGTCCTACCTTAATTTGTTTTACCATTATTCTTACCTCGGCAATAAAAAGACCGATGAAGATGACGGCAAACAGGAAGAATGTGGTCATTACCGACACTACATCTATTTGAGTTACCGCTTTCATGGTGGGCATCAGATCCTGAATAACCCAGGGCTGACGTCCCACTTCGGCAACAATCCAACCCGATTGTTGTGCAATGTAAGCCAATGGAATAGTCCAGACACCGGCCCACAGCAACCATTTTTTATTGTGAAGCTGGTTGCGCATTACCAGAAAGAGGAAAACGGCAAAAATTACCAGAAACAGTCCTCCAAGCATTACCATGATGTGGAAAGCATAAAAAGTCATCGAAATAGGTGGAACCATGGTAAAGGCATTCTTCTCTATTTGTATCGGATCGGGATCGTAAAAACTGCCATATCCAAAATACTGTACATTGTTTTCGATGAAAGCCGGATCCCGGAATTTTGCCTTGAGGGCTTCTGCTTTTTCTCCGTTGGGTTCTTCTTTTTGTGCGGCCTTAAGTGCCCGGAGTGATTGCTGGGCTTCATATCCACGGATGATTTTCTCTTTGTAGGAGAGTATGCCCTGTTCCTTATTTCCCATGATGAGGTCTTTCATTCCGGCTACATAGCTGTCCGGATCTCCATAGGCCAGCCACGACAGCATGGATGGGATTTCTATCTTAAACAGAAAGTCTGACTGGCTGTCTGCATTCATGTTTTTGTAGTTTTCCTCTCCCCCCAGAATTCCGAAGGCAACGAGTGGAGCATTGTTTTGTCCTTCGTAAAGTGCTTCCATGGCGGCAAATTTCATGGGCTGGGTCTTCACGATCTCTTTTGCCGAACTGTCTCCTGTTCCGATAAGGACAAAGGAACTGATGAGTCCGAATACGGATGCAATAACAATGCTTCGCTTGGCAAGTAAGTGCTCCCGGTTTTTGATGAGGTACCAGCTACTGACCCCAATGACGAAGATGGCAGCAAAAACAAAGCCTGAGGTAATGGTGTGTACAAACTTGTTGACGGCGGTTTCGGAAAGAAATACATCCCAGAAACTGGTCATTTCGTTGCGGGCCGTTTCGGGATTGAAGAAAGTGCCTACCGGGTTCTGCATCCAGGCATTGGCCACCAGAATCCAGACAGCGCTAAGACTGGCACCGATTGCTGTTAGCCAGGTGGCTGTCAGGTGAAAGCGTTTGCTGACTTTGTCCCATCCGAAAAACATCACAGCAATAAAGGTGCTTTCAAGAAAGAAAGCCATGATTCCTTCAATGGCCAGTGGAGCTCCGAAAATATCGCCCACAAACCAGGAATAATTGCTCCAGTTGGTGCCAAACTCAAACTCCAGGATGATTCCGGTGGCAACCCCAATGGCAAAATTTATTCCAAATAGCTTCATCCAGAATTTCGTGATACGCTTCCATTCCGGATCACCTGTTTTTACGTACATGGTTTCCATGTAGGCCAGAATGTAGGCCAGACCCAAAGTCAGGGGCACAAAAAGCCAGTGAAACATGGCTGTTAGTGCAAACTGCCCTCGTGACCAGTTGACAAGGGTGAAATCAATGTTCTCAAGCATTTTTTTTGGTTTTATCGTTAAGCTGTTTGATTTTTTATGGGGTGGTAATGTTTTCGATCACATGGCGGGCCCGATCTTCGTCCGATTCAAAATTGTTTTGTAACTGATTGGGAAAAAAGAATAACCGCAAAACAACAAACATAACAAAGAGCTTTATGAGGATAATGGCCCATAATGCCCTTGCCCAGGGTGGCATGTTTTGAAACCCCGTCACGTAAAAGTTGACTATTTTTCTGAGTTTTTCCATACTTGAAAATTCAAGATAGTGAAAAATAAAACTTATTTTCCAAATTTGTGAGTCTTCTTAACTATTTTTATTCAGTATGCGTAATGCAGTGAAAGTATCTTCCCGTTGTCTTTTTTTTCTAAGCTTGTTGTTTCTGGTAAAATGACTAATGGTTTGAAATAATTTCTGCTAAAATAAACAAATATTTAGGAACCAGAATACCTAAAAATGAATTTAGCCGATATTCTTGTTTTATGCCAAATATTGGTTGTTATCTATGTCGCAATATCGGTTTTTGTATGGTTGGATTTGGATATTAGCTGGTGAGTGGATAGGCTAACCATCTGAGGAATAAATGAGTAATTTCATCTCTATGAAGGAGGAATTCCGGGCAAGTATCCTCCATGTCACCCCATGCTTTTTGCTCTATGCGAGTACTCCTCCTTAAAAATTAAGGGTTTCCTTTAGTTTTCGGTAGCCTGTTCTGCTGATTTTTAGTCGTTGACCTTCATTCATGATGGCCACATAAGTGTCTTTGTCATAGGGCTCCAGCCTCTCTACGAAGGTTACATTGACAAGATAAGAGCGATGAATCCTAACAAACTGGGCTGGATTTAGGTGGGTTTCATAAAACTTCATTGTCTGAGCTTTAAGATGCCTTGAATGGTCGGCATAGATCATGACATAATCTTCGCTGGCTTCTATGTAGCGGATTTTTCCTACGGGGATGACATGCATTTTGTTCCCGGTTTTCACAACCACTCTTTCAAGTAATGACAGAGTTTCATCAGAGTGGGCTTCAACCAGCTTTTTTGTATCTGTTTTTTCTCCTTTTCTGAGTTGTTCCATGACTTTTTCCATGGCCTGATTGAAGCGTGATTGTGAATAAGGCTTGAGCAGGTAATCGACAGCGCTCATTTCAAAAGCTTTTAGAGCATACTGGTCATAGGCGGTGGAGAACACCACAACCGGGGCATCGTCTAAAACTTCCAATAGTTCCAGCCCCGAAACTTTAGGCATCTGAACATCCAGAAAGATAAGGTCAGGGTTTTGTTCCTGGATGGCTTTAATGGCCTCAAACCCATTGCTGCATTCGCCCACTATTTCAATGGAGGGGTGGTGAGACAGAAAAGAACGAACAACAGCTCTGGCCGGAGGCTCGTCATCTATTATGAGAGCGGTAAAGTTTGATTGTTGTGTCATTTTTTTGGAGGTTTTGGGATGCTTATTTTAATTTCAAAAGTATTGTTTTCTCTTTTAATAGTCATTAGGTCAGTGCGATTGTAGAAAAGGAGAAGCTTGTTTTGGATGTTTTCCAGGCCAACACCTTCACCTTTAACGGGTGTACTATCAGGGTCGAAATTATTGGATACCGAAATCTCCAATTTGTTGTGACTTGCTTTGCAATGGGTTTTTATGAATACCGGCTCAATGCTTTCGTACAATCCGTGCTTGATGGCATTTTCATAAAGTGGTTGAAGCAACATTGCCGGAACAGGCATTTCAGCGCAATCTGGCTGGATACTAAAATCGCAATTCAGTCGATCTCCAAATCTTACTTTCTCAATTTCGAGATAGCGCTGAATGTTTTTAATCTCTTCTTTGAGAGGAAGTAATGTCTCTTCCTTCTTTTTTAGTGAGTATCTTAGAAAGTCCGAAAGCAGGGTCAGCATCTCTCTTGCTCCTTCGGGATCGGAAATGGTAAGTGAACTGATGGAGTTCAGACTGTTGAATAGAAAATGAGGATTAAGCTGGGCTTTTAGTGCTTTAAGTTCAGCTTCTTTTAACATCTTCTTGAGTTGTTCCTCTCTGGTGTTTTTTTCTTCCAGATGTTTGTAGAAACTGATGAAGTGATACATGGAAATGAGGAGGACAATCAGCAATCCTCCAAAGGCTGCTCTCATGGGAAGGCTTGCCCGGGCGAAATCGATGTAATCAGTACTCTGAATTAATAATTGAGAAGTAATAAAGAAGGAAGCACCCAGCCAGATGGTCACGGTTACCAGTCCGGTGGCAATATTATGGAAAGCATGGTAGATAAAGGATTTTTTAGTGAAATCACTCGGGGCACAGTCTTCGGGATAGGCAAGAGGAAAATAAAGGGCGACCGACAAAATCATGAAAACCCCATTGTAAATGAAGGCATCAACGGCTGCCTGATTAAAAGGGAGGTATTCGTAAAAAAGAAAAAGGGTGTGCCCCAAAAAAAGCGTTATCCAGCCGGCCATAAAGCCATAAAACAATCTTTTTTGGGCCAGTACGGGATGTAACATAAATTTTGTGGTTAGAAGTTGGTGATTTCGCCGCCTCCAAAAATGGTCATTCCTGTTATGGTAAGTGTGTTTTTGGAAGGGCCATTGTTGTTCAGGTAAACTCTTTTGTCTGCAAATCCACCCAGAATACTTGTCACTTCAATTTTAACATTCCAGTCACGTGGAACCACCATCTTGCTACCTCCGAAAATGTTTACGAGCTCAATGACGGCGCCGTCTGGCGATAGTTTGCAGTTATTGAAATAAAGTTCGCTGCCCCCGAAAATGGAAGTAATCTCGCCACCCGAGAAGTTTTCCGACTCTACCCGTTTGATGTTTCCGCTGAAAATGGCTACTTCGTCAATCATATCTTCAGGATGTCCTTTGATTTTGCGGGGTGTGGCCACGGACTTATTTTTTTTATGACTATTAATGAAAAGCAGACCGGCAAGAATTAGAAGGATTGGCCAGTAATTTTTTAATTCTTCAGACCTGAAGGAGGGGAGAATGTCGGGTAAAGCAAAAAAGGCCCATATAGAAGTAAATATTAATACGGGAATATATTTCTTTTTGAACAGGTTGATGATGGCAATGATTAGAAAAATAGTGGGCCATCTGAAAATTACGTCCCAAACGGGTTGAGGGATGAATCCCAGATTACCGGCGAGTAAAACGATACCGATGATGATAAGACCGGCTCCTGCAAGCGAATGACTGCGGCTTGTGTTTTCTGTTTCAAGTTTTGGTTCCATAATGGAATGATTTGATTAGCAGATTATTTTTTTATAGATTTTTCTTATGTTCTTCTGATCTGCGATAGTCCGTTAAGTTTATTATAAGAAGCTATCAGATATCTGTATATGCTCAAAAGTCAATGGGATTAAAACAAAAGTATTAATCCCGAAGCTTTGGGATTCGATTTGTCTAACCTCTAAACTTTTTAAAGCTAACGGTAATTGGGGTTTAAACTTCAAACCAAAAGTAATATCATTTTTAATGATATAAGAGGGTTAATCGGTAAAAGGGTGATTAAATCCTGTGAGTTGCGATTTTTTTACGGTGGAGCTCCTGGTAGGATTAAAAAAGACTGTTGCTTTTACACGGGTATCGAAACATCTCTTCTTTGTTAAATTCTTCACACACTTTATTAAAAAAGAATAACAAAAAAGGAGTAATTGTTACATTTCACTGTAAAAAATTTGAAAAGCGTAATTAAAATCGTAATTTTGCTTTCGGTTATTAAGCTTAGGGTGTTTGCCAGTAATAAAAGTATTAATATTGGATGATGGGCAGGCATTTAAGTCCTCCAATATTTTGTTTTATCTCCTTCTAAAAGATTTTCAGTATGCAGCAACGTTTTCCCAAGGTTCAGGGGCTGTACGATCCGGCCAATGAACATGACAATTGTGGAATAGGATTTGTCGCGCATATCAAAGGAAAACCATCTAATGATATTGTGCGAAAGGGGTTGGAAGTCCTTGTGAATATGACCCACCGAGGGGCCGAGAGTTCCGACAATAAATCGGGCGACGGGGCCGGCATTCTGATGCAGGTTCCACACGACTATTTCAATACTTTCGAATTTGATCTTCCTGCCCCCGGGCATTACGGAACAGGCCTGATTTTTCTACCGGGCGATCCCGATGAAGCCAAAGGTTGCCTGGAGATTTTAAATAAGAATATGGTTGATGAGGGACTTGAGCTCATCGGTTATAGAGATGTACCGGTAAATTCGGATGCCATTGGAGAGATTGCCCGGAGTAGCGAGCCGGTGATTCGTCAGGTGTTTGTAACGGGCAACTTTGAGGAGCAGGATGCATTGGAAAGAAAGTTGTTTTTGGTCAGAAAAATGACCGAGAATGCTGTTCGTGAATCAAAAATATCCTCAAAGGAGGGCTTTTACATTGTAAGTCTTTCCACCAAAGTATTTATTTATAAGGGAATGCTTACTCCTGCTCAGTTGGGTGAGTATTTTTCAGATTTACAAAATCCTAAAATTGCGAGTGCCATTGCTTTAGTGCACTCACGCTTTAGTACCAATACATTCCCTACCTGGGATTTGGCACAACCCTTCAGAATTCTGGCTCACAACGGTGAAATTAATACCATTAAAGGGAACCGACTGTGGATGCAGGCTCGTGAGGGCCTGTTGGAATCGGATATGTTTGGAGATGATTTGAAAAAGCTCTTCCCTGTTATTGAAAAAGGGAAAAGTGATTCTGCTTCACTTGACAATGTGCTGGAGTTCTTATTCCTAACAGGACGCACACTTCCGCATGCACTTACGATGCTTATTCCGGAATCCTGGAATGCTAAAAACCCGATTCCTCCAAGTCTCAAAGCTTACTACGAATATCATAGCACTATAATGGAGCCCTGGGATGGGCCTGCGTCAATTGTTTTCTCGGATGGACGATACATTGGTGGAACACTGGACAGAAATGGATTGCGTCCGTCAAGATATGTGATTACTGATGACGATCTTATAGTGATGGGCTCTGAGGTTGGCGTACAGACATTCCCTGCTGAAAAGATTGTCTCCAAAGGACGTCTTAAACCCGGGAAACTGTTACTGGTAGATACCCAGTTGGGAATTATGATTCCTGATGAGGAAATCAAATCTCAGCTTTCAATGCGTCATCCTTACGGAAACTGGTTGAAAGAGAACCGTATCAGTCTGAAAGATATTGAGGTTCGACAGCGGGTTTCTTCAGACCTTGGAGAAAATTACGATGTGTATCTGAAAGCTTTCGGCTACAATAAGGAAGATGTGAATCTTATCATCAAACCCATGTCGGAAAGTGGTGTAGAACCCATTGGATCTATGGGGAATGATACCCCCATGTCCATCTTTTCAAACAAGCCTCAAAGATTGTTTAGTTACTTTCGGCAACATTTTGCTCAGGTAACCAATCCGGCCATTGACCCTATCCGCGAGGGACTGGTGATGGCGCTCACCAATTATATCGGGTCGGTGTCAAAAAATATTCTGGTCGAAAGTTATGAACATTGTCGATCTATTAAGTTTGCCAGTCCGATTATTACCAATACGGACCTGGGGAAAATTAAGGATTTCCGTCGTGAAGAATTCTCTCATGTTACATTGCCGATGCTTTTTCCTGCATCCCAGGGAGGTGAAGGACTGAAGGTGGCTCTTGAGCAGATTTGTACCAATGCGGAGAAAGCTGTTGATGAGGGGAATAACTATATTATCCTGAGTGACCGTGGGGTGAGCTTGGAAAATGCTGCTATTCCGTCACTTTTAGCAACTGCAGCGGTGCATCATCATCTGATTAAGGCCAAAAAGCGGATGCAGATTGGCTTGATAATCGAAACAGGAGAGGCTCGCGAGGTGATGCATTTTGCTTTGCTGCTGGGCTATGGGGCCAGTGTGATTAATCCTTATGTGTGTTTTGCTACCATTAATGAACTGGTAGAACAGGAGAAAGTTGAAGGAAGCTATAGCGAAGCACGCGAAAAATATATCAAGGCAGTGGATAAGGGACTGATGAAGGTGCTTTCTAAAATGGGCATATCAACCCTGCGAAGTTACCATGGTGCCCAGATTTTTGAGGCCATTGGTATATCCAATGAGGTGATTGAAAGATATTTTACCGGAACGGCCTCTCGTATTGGAGGTGTTGGCTTTGATGAGATCGCTAAAGAAGTGTTGGCATTTCATCAAAAAGCTTATGATGAGTTGTTGCCAAAAGGTCCGTTTGAGAGTGCAGGTGCATATGCTTTCAGAAAGTATGGTGAGAAGCATGCCTGGAATCCCGAAACTATCGGACTCCTGCAGTGGGCAACAGCACGCAACGATTATGAAAAATATAAAGAGTACAGCCGCAGGGTGGAGACGGATAACCGAAAACCCTTGTTTCTGAGAGGTTTTTTGAGACCCCGGAAAGGTAAGGCTATTAATATTAATGAGGTGGAGCCGGTCGAGGCAATACTGAAAAGATTTGTTACCGGGGCAATGAGTTATGGCTCTATCTCCAAAGAGGCCCATGAAGCGTTGGCTTATGCCATGAACGAAATTGGAGGTCGAAGCAATACCGGGGAAGGTGGCGAAGATTCCAAGCGTTTTAATTCGCCTGCCAGGAGTTCAATTAAACAGGTGGCCAGCGGACGGTTTGGCGTAACCAACAATTACCTGGTCAATGCTGATGAATTGCAGATAAAAGTGGCGCAGGGAGCGAAGCCCGGAGAAGGTGGGCAGTTGCCCGGCTATAAGGTTGATAAGGTTATTGCAAAACTTCGTAACTCAACTCCCGGCATTACATTGATTTCGCCTCCTCCGCATCACGATATCTATTCTATCGAGGATCTGGCCCAGTTGATTTTTGACCTTAAGAATGCCAACCCCCGTGCCAAAATCAGTGTGAAACTGGTATCGGAAACAGGTGTTGGTACAGTGGCAGCAGGGGTGGCCAAAGCCCATGCCGACCTGATTGTTATTAGTGGTACAGAAGGCGGAACTGGAGCCAGTCCTGCCAGTTCTATAAAACATGCAGGACTCCCTGTTGAGCTGGGGCTCGCTGAGACTCAGCAAACGCTTGTATTAAACAACCTGAGGGGGCGTGTAAAATTGCAAACCGATGGTCAGCTGAAAACAGGGCACGATGTCGTGAAAATGGCTCTTCTGGGAGCCGAAGAATATGGGTTTGCCACTTCAAGCCTTATTGTACTTGGTTGCATTATGATGCGTAAATGTCACTTGAATACTTGTCCTGCAGGTATTGCGACTCAGGATGAGGATTTAAGAAAACGGTTTATAGGAAAATACAGGAATCTGGTAAACTTCTTTACGTTTATTGCTACCGAAGTACGGGAAATTCTGGCTGAAATGGGCTATCGTTCAATGGAAGAAATCATTGGGCGAAGTGACTTGCTGGAACAAGACCCGGAGGTAGGTAACTGGAAAACCAAAGGCCTTGATTTGTCGGGATTGCTCCATTTTCCGGAGGAAGGCCAGAAATATCCATTGCATAATACTACCGAACAGGATCATAAGATTGATTCAGTGCTCGACCGGAAGCTGATTGAGGAAGCCCATCCGGCAATCCAGAATGGCTCACGTGTGTGGATGTCTTATCCGCTCAATAATACCGACCGGGCCGTAGGAGCTATGTTGTCGGGCGAAGTTTCCAAAGCCTATGGAGAAGAGGGGCTGCCCAAGAATACCATCAACTGTTCTTTTGCCGGGTCAGCCGGGCAGAGTTTTGGTGCTTTTCTGGTAAATGGGGTGAGTTTCCGACTGGAAGGGGATGCCAACGATTACCTCGGGAAGGGACTTTCGGGAGGTAAAATTGTCGTGGTGCCGCCAACGGGACATAGGTTTAAGCCTGAAGAGAATATTATTATTGGCAACACTGTGTTGTATGGTGCAACCAGTGGTCATTTGTATGTCCACGGAATAGCGGGTGAGCGATTTGCCGTTCGGAATTCAGGAGCCAATGCTGTGGTGGAAGGTACCGGTGACCACTGTTGTGAATACATGACAGGAGGGCGTGTCGTGGTAATTGGGCCTACCGGGCGAAATTTTGCAGCCGGGATGAGTGGTGGTATCGCGTATGTGCTGGATGAATCAGGGAATTTTGATTTTTACTGCAATAAAGGCCTGGTTGATTTACTGCCTGTGCAGGACTTTAGCGATATTCAGGAGTTGCAATTCCTGCTTCATAAACACCTGCTCCACACCAACAGTGAGAAGGCACGACATGTGCTTGTAAACTGGGATAAATATCTGCCTAAGTTTTTGAAAGTGATTCCTTTCGAGTATAAAAAGGTGATGGAGCAGCAGAAAGTAGAAGACCTGGACAAAAAACTCAGGGAAACTGAAGACGCACCCCATTTGAGAGAGTAGAAAAAGGATTATTAATAAAGATTGTAGCGGTAGTTAATTTTTCCGCTGCTATCTTCATAATAGATATTAACTATGGGAAATCCCAGAGGATTCATTGAGGTTCAACGAAAGCTGAGCGGGAACAGACCGATAAGTGAGCGTGTTGATGATTATGGTGAAGTAGAACAAACACTCAACGACCAGGACAGGAAATTACAGGCCTCGCGTTGCATGGACTGCGGCATTCCGTTTTGCCACTGGGCCTGTCCGGTGGGCAGCAAAATTCCTGAATGGCAGGACGCCCTATACCAGGGTGATTATAAACTGGCTAGCGAGGTACTGCATTCAACGAATAGTTTTCCGGAATTTACCGGAAGAGTTTGTCCCGCACCTTGCGAGAAATCTTGTGTGTTGGCCATTCATGAAGAAGCTGTGACCATTCGGGAAAACGAGTCTTCTACGGTTGAAAAAGCCTTTGAACTGGGGCTCATTCAGCCTCGTGTGCCTAAAAAAAGAACGGGTAAAAAGGTAGCTGTGATTGGGTCCGGGCCTTCCGGCTTGTCGGTCGCTGACCAGCTTAATCAAAAGGGGCATAGCGTTACCGTCTTTGAACGGGATGATGCGATTGGCGGGTTGCTGAGATATGGAATTCCCGATTTTAAGCTGAATAAAAAGGTCATTGACCGCCGTCAACGGATTTTTGAAAAAGAGGGCATTGAGTTTCGTGTCAATACTTCTGTAGGTGATGATGTGAAAGGAAGTGACTTAGTAAAGGATTATGATGCTGTTGTACTTGCTATTGGTGCTATGCAACCTCGTGATCTTCCGGTTGAAGGACGCGACCTGAAAGGGATTCATTTTGCAATGGATTATCTGAAACAACAAAATAAAATCAACCGTGGAGAGGAATTCTCCGATGGTGAACGCATTAATGCAAAGGGTAAAAAGATAATGGTTATCGGGGGGGGTGACACCGGTAGCGACTGTGTGGGAACAGCCAATCGTCAACGGGCTGAGAAGGTAATGCAAATTGAAATCATGCCTAAGCCACCGGCATCCAGAACTCCTGATAATCCGTGGCCTTACTGGCCTAATATGTTAAAAGTTTCTTCTTCTCACGAAGAAGGATGCGAGCGCACCTGGGGCTTGTCCACACGTAAGTTTATAGGGGAGAAAGGGAAATTGAAAGCGGTTGAAGTGGTTGAAGTGGAGTGGATGCAGGACAATGGTCGCTGGAAAATGGAGGAGAAAGAAGATACTGTAAGGAGAATCGATGTTGATCTGGTAATGCTTTCCATGGGGTTTGTACATCCAATTCACAAAGGGGTGGTGGAAGAACTGGGACTGGAACTTGACCAGCGTGGTAATGTAAAAATCAGCGGAGAATTTGCTGCCAGTAGGCCGGGTGTGTTTGCTGCCGGGGATGCTGCTAATGGTGCCAGCCTTGTTGTAACTGCCATTGCCAAAGGACGCGAAGCTGCTGAGCATGTTCATGAGTATCTTTCCAAATAATTATTGAGTTTAGGGTTGTTGATTAAAACTAGATGATTAGGTTCTCCTAAAAAGGGTTGGTCTTTTTAAAAGACCTGCCCTTTTTTAGATTCGTTTGTGAAAGAACCGGTGGGTCCATGGAAGGGGCCAATTTAAATAACCCCGAGTGCAAACCCTGGATTACAGGTGAAATGGAAGCGAATTCCCGAATGTGGGCCAACTGTCAGTTTCCTGATGTTTCGTGTGTAACAAAAATCGGACATCGCCAATGTTGTTAAGCAATCTCTTCCCGATAAGCGCATATCTGTGTTTTGAAATATGTTGAGAGTTTTTGAGAAAAACATTTATTTTTTAATAAGCTGTATGTCAGCTATTGGTAGCCGATGTTGCGAAATATAAAAAAAAATCTGAATCCGATGTACGTGTATTACTCTGCTCAGTTGTCAAAAATAAAGGTGAAATTGATGAATTGTTAATATAAGCAGAGCGATTTGTTCACAAACAATTGTTCTCCTTTTGAAATATAGACTGAGAATGGAGCAACTCATATCGAAGAAAGCGGAGATACATCCGGATGCTAGGATTGGAAAAAATGTAACGGTTGAGGCTTTTGCTAAGATTGATAAAGATGTGGTGATTGGTGATGGGACTTGGATTGGTGCCAATGCAACCATTTATCCCGGTGCCAGAATTGGAAAAGATTGTAAGGTTTTTCCCGGGGCGGTGATTTCTGCCGAACCTCAGGATCTGAAATTTGATGGAGAGTACAGTACCGTTGAAGTGGGCGATCGCACCACCATTCGTGAATATGTTACTATTAACCGGGGTACTGCGGCAAAAGGTGTAACCAAAGTTGGTAATGATACTTTGCTTATGGCCTATGCTCACCTTGGGCACGATGTGGAGGTAGGAAATCACTGTGTGGTTGCTAACAGTGTTCAGCTGGCCGGTGAGGTGGTTCTCGAAGACTGGGTGGTAATTGGCGGAATGAGTGCCGTGCACCAGTTTTGTCGAATCGGGACGCATTCAATGGTATCAGGTATGTGCGGAGTGTTGTCGGATGTGGCACCTTATACGAAAGTATTTGGGTTGCCTGCAGCTTATATGGGAATCAATCTGGTTGGATTGCGGCGACGAGGGTTCAATCGGGAGCAGATAGACAATATTCACGATATTTATCGGGCTCTTTATCAGCAGGGACGAAACGTTTCACAAGCCATTGAATATATGCAGGCTTATCTGGACCCAAGTCCTGAAATGGGGCAAATTATTACTTTTATTAAAGGGTCGAAGCGCGGAATAATCAAAAATGCTGTTGGGCAGACTACAACGGTTGCACCTTGATTTTTTTCTGGTGACACAACTGTCACTTTTTGATAATGATGGATAAGGCTGTCTTCATAAGGCAGCCTTTTATTAATTTTCAGAGAATTGTATATTCTTCAACGGGTGTGGTTTTTTAAATTCCACCTGCCCCTTTTGGTGCCTTCCAAGGATGGGATGGATATCGGATATTCTTTGTTGTTTGGGTTTGTTGAAATCTGGTATCTCAACAAATGACTACTGACTATCTTACTTCCAGCTTCAAGCGATTGCTTTCCTGTCGAAATTACTTTTGCATTATAGAAAATGGAGCAATCGCCCGATTGAAAATGCCGTGCACCCAGGCGATGGCCATTCCGTAGTTGGTAACGGGGATATTGGCTTCAATAGCTGGCTTTAACCGGTTGTGAAGCTGTCGACGGGTAATCATGCAGCCGCCACATTGAACAACCAGGGCATAATCCGCAATGGGGCGTTTTATGTTGTCGAGACCTGCAATGACATCAAATTCCAGTTGCTTGCCGGTATGTTTTCTCAGCCATTTAGGGATTTTCTCACGGCCAATGTCATCACAGGCCACATGATGGGTGCAGGATTCAAGAATCAGCACCCGGTCATTTTCTTTTAGTTCATCGATTTTTGGGGTGCCCTCCATGTATTGACTGAAGTTTCCTTTAAATCTGGCCAAAAGAATGCTAAAGCTGGTTAGTTGTATGTTTTTTGGTATTGATTTGTCTGCTTTCGGAAAAACCTGAGAGTCGGTAACCACCAATGCCGGTGTGATGCCGGTTTTGGCAAGAAAAGAATCTACCTCCGTTTCTTTCAGGACGATGCAAACAGCTTCATTGTCTAAAACATCACGAATGGTTTGAACCTGAGGGAGGATCATTCTTCCTGCCGGAGCCTCAATGTCGATGGGGGTAATGAGCAATACCGCATCTCCCGGAGCGATGAGGTCTCCAACCAATGTGGGGGTGGTATATGCCGATTCCGGAATGGTTCTTCGAATAGCCTCGATAATGGGTTCGGAGGAAATGTCGGGAGACAGTCTCAGAAAACCGGAACTTCCCTTTTCGGTGTAGTTCTGCACGGTGGAAGCTGTTGCCGGGTTGATATCTTCTTTGTTGTGGATAACCAGAAACGGGACTTCCCGCTTTTTGAACTCGGCAATGAGTTTTATTTCAGGCTCTTCAATCTGGTTGTTTGCAGCTATTAGTATGGCAAGATCAATACGGTCGATGGACTGCAGCGTTTTGGAAATTCGTTTTAAGCCCAAATCGCCGATGTCATCAGTTCCTGCGGTATCAATTAAAACTACGGGACCAAAGTTTGTAATTTCAAACGACTTTTTAACGGGGTCGGTGGTCGTTCCGGGCACATCCGAAACAATGGCAATTTCCTGTCCTGCGAGCCTGTTAATGATAGTGCTCTTTCCATTGTTCCTCCTGCCAAAAATGCCGATGAAAGGTTGCCGGTCTTTTCCCATTTTTTTGTGTAAAGTAAATAAAAAATGAATTACCAAGATACATCTTTAGTAGTGAGAATTCCGCCGTTAAGCCTTGTACTTCATGAATTTTGTTTTTGGATGTTCTAATTAATAGTCCGTTAAAAAAAATAAACGCAGAGGGTTGATGACGCAAAGTGTTTATTATGAGCGAGTTGTGATTTGTCTGGATTGAACTGTAATGGCCGACTTCCAGCTGATTGTAATTCCGAGCATTCGGGATAACGGACTATTGCAAGTATCAGGAAATTAAATCTTCTTTAATTAAAATTGGTGTTAAGAATAGTCCTTTATTTTCAAATCAACTTTACTAAGGGCGGCTGTGTTTTGCTGTTAGTTGGAAATCGAAATGGATTCTTTATTAATGGTGAAGGTTAGGAAATACTCTTTCAGGAATCAAATAAAAAGGTCTATTTTTGTCCGATTGGCAAAGGTATTTTCAAGACGCATTATATGATAAAGTTTCTACATCTGGTTTCGGTTTTTTTCTTCTCAGGGATGATTGTATTTTCGCAGACTTATTCGGAGTCCCCTTCCGATTTTTTCTTTTCTGATGAGGTAGGAGATCAGCCCATGCTTATGTCACCTGGTTTTATTTCCTCCGGGTTGGACGAAGCATACGGAACCCTGAGCCCTGATGGCGGTGAGTTCTATTATTGTCTTCGGAAAAACGGAATGTTTTCAGTCATCATGGCTACGCGTTTCCACGATGGGTTTTGGAGCTATCCTGAGGTTGTTGGCTTTTCGGGGAACTATTTGGATACAAGTCCTTTCCTATCGCCGGATGGAGAATTTCTTTTCTTTGCTTCCAATCGCCCGGTTCAGGAGGATGATGGGATTCCAGACTGGAATATTTGGAGGAGTAGAAGAGGAAAGAATGGACAATGGATTAGCCCGCAACTAATGCCGTTTAGCAATGATACCAGGAATGAAGTTTCCGTTTCGGTGGATAAGGATGGGGTGGTTTATTTTAGTGCTGATTATCAGGGTGCGACCATTACGATGGATGAGAATGCGTTGGATATATTTTTTGTACAACCCAGGGAAAACGGAGGGTGGACCGAAGCCGTGAAGCTTCCTGCCGGCGTTAATTCTGATCGGCCCGAAAGAGACCCGGCCATTTCTCCTGATGGTAAATGTCTGGTTTTTAGCTCTTACCGCATGGATGGAGAAGGTGCTTCTGACTTGTATGTTTCTTACAAAGTGGATGGAGAGTGGGCGGAAGCGGTGAGTTTGGGTAATAAGGTTAATTCAGGAGCTTACGAAGGGGGGGCGGCTTTTACTTCCGACGGAAAATTGTTGATCTTTACCAGTTCGGTGACACGTGACATGCCGCGTCAGCTAAAATATTCCAGTATCAAAAAATGGTTGTTGGGTCCTGGCAATGGAGCTGGAGATATCTGGTATCTGGATGCTTCCATTATTTTGAAGGACTAGTAGTGCGACCACAAAATTCTATTTCATATTTCACATCCCTTTTACTTCCTGCATCGTTAAATTTTTGCACCGTAGTTATGGTTATGCTTTAAAATTTTGCCTTGCAGCAAGAAAAAATGAAAGTAAAACATTTGAAACACTATTTTAGGAACGCACTACTGGTTTTCTTTAAAAGGCACCTAAAATTAAGTCTGCACCTGAAAGGGGAAATTCTTAGCATTTTTCTAATAGAAAGAATTCTTTTATGATTAAAAAGACTTTTTGTTTAAAGAGGAGGTGGCATGTTCGCCTTCCGGGCAGTACCTGATTGAAACTACCTCTTCCGGCCTCTCACAAAAAATTACTGACTAAATTTCCTTAAGCTTACAAAACTTAAAGTGCTTATATGCCTTATATGGTTCAATTTTTTTCTAATGTTAAGCCATGGGCATTGCGTAGGTCTGAACATCTTTATCTGTGATTTCGTTGTTGCACAGGATAATTAATCGTTCAATGACATTTCTGAATTCCCTGATATTTCCTGTCCAGGTGATTTTCTGAAGTTCTTTTATTGCAGATTCTTCAAAAACTTTGGGTTGTACGCCCAATTCTTTGCATATAAGGTTATTGAAGTGCTCTGTGAGTAGGGGGATGTCGTTAATGCGTTCGTTGAGCGATGGAACTTTAATGATGATAACACTTAGACGATGGTAAAGGTCTTCTCGGAACCGGGATTCTTTAATTTCATTCTGCAGGTTTTTGTTGGTTGCTGCCAGAATGCGGACATCCACTTTGATATCTTTGTCACTTCCCACTCTTGAAATAACATTTTCCTGTAATACTCTGAGCACTTTGGCCTGCGCGGCGAGGCTCATATCACCAATTTCATCCAGAAAGATGGTTCCTCCGTTGGCTTGCTCAAACTTTCCTTTTCTTTGTTTATGTGCCGAGGTAAAAGCCCCTTTTTCGTGGCCAAAAAGTTCACTTTCGATGAGTTCAGATGGGATAGCGGCGCAGTTGACTTCGATGAATGGTTGTTCGGCCCGGTTGCTTTTTTCGTGAAGCCAGCGGGCCACAAGTTCTTTCCCCGTACCGTTATGTCCCGTAATAAGAACACGGGCATCCGTGGGGGCCACCTTGTCTATCATCTCTTTCACTTCCACCATAGGCCCGGATTCACCAATCATGTCGTAGGTCTTGCTGACTTTGCGTCTGAGTACTTTTGTTTCTGTGACCAGCTCTTTTTTGTCAAGTCCGTTTCGGATGGTTACCAAAAGACGATTTAAATCCAACGGCTTCTCAATAAAGTCGTAAGCCCCTTTTTTTATTGCTTCTACAGCAGTGTCAATATTACCATGTCCGGAAATCATGATGACAGGAATGTCGGGGGAACTCTCCATCATTTTATCGAGTACTTCCATTCCGTCCATCTCAGGCATTTTGATGTCCAGTAAAATTACATCGTACTTATCGGCTTCAAACTTTTCAAGGCCGTCCGGGCCATTTTCTGCCAGTACCACCTCGTGCTTTTCATACTCAAGAATGTCTTTTAGTGTATTGCGAATGCTTTTTTGGTCGTCGATGACAAGTATTTTGGGCATGATGTATGTTTATTTTGATGGTCTGTTACTTCTTTTTTTGTTGGCGTGTTAATATTACATCTGGCTGGAGATAATCTGAAGAATAGCTCCTTCTTTCAGTGCAAAAGAGCATTGCCAAACCTCTTTCACTTTTAGTTCTTCGATTATAAATTTCACAATGATGCTGGCTGGTACAATGCTGTCCACGCGGTGTGGTTCCATGCCTGGCATCACTCTGCGTTGGTCGGAGGTGGATGACATTAACTCCTTGTGTACAACCTGCATCCGTTTGTTCTCCAGAAAAAGGGAGGTCAGCTTGGAACTGTCGAGCAGAGGGTAGAACTTTCTGGAAAGGAGGGCAGCTAAAGTATCAAACGACCCGGATGACCCAACCATTTTTTTGACGGGAAACTGTTTGATTGCCTCAAAAAGCATCTCCAGTTCTTTTTTCAGATGTTTCTGAATGGCTTTGATTTCGCTTTCTTCGATGGGATCGGAAGGGGTAAACTGTTCCAGCAGGCGTGCAACACCCAATTCGAAACTGTGTTTCCATGCTACTCCAAAACGGTTGGCAATAATAAACTCAATACTTCCCCCGCCAATGTCCATAATCAGAATGTATTCTTCATCCAATGGGAAAACCTGCCGTACGCCGTCAAAAATGGTTTGGGCTTCCTCATCTCCCTGAATAATACGGATGGTGAGTCCCAGTTCATTTTTTACTCTTTGGACAAACTCACGACCATTATTGGCACTTCGGATGGCTGATGTGGCAAAACAGAAAATGCTCTCTACCTGATAGTCAGAAATCGTAATCAAGTGGGATTTCAATGCTTCAATCCCTCTTTCTGCTGCTTCAGGGGTAATGGTAGCTTTGTGAATTCCGCCTTTTCCCAGCTTGGCCGGATTCTTCGATTCCAGAAGAATGTTGTAGGTTCCGTCCGCGGCAACTTCGGTTATGAGCAAGTTGAATGTGTTGGTCCCCAGGTCTATTATAGCAATTCTGTTGTGTTTCATTGTCTTATTGGATTACTGTGCTCAAAGTTACGAATAATCATTGTGTTGGATGTTGTTATGAACTTTTATTTAAGGGGCTGAATCAACGTTCAATGTTTCTTTTGTGTTAAATATCGTCGTAACTGGTAACAAAATACCTGTTTAATCGTTTTAGTAAATAGTTTATGTGATATACAATGGTCCGAAAAAAAGGCTTAAACATCGAGACGCAATGACCCAAAGTCTTTATTATGAAGGAGTTGTGGTTTATTTGTCTGGTTTTACAATGGGTTAATTATCAACTGTTTGTAAAAGTTTAACGGAATATTGATATAGTATTTGCAAAAAAAAAATTCCAAAAACTGTATTGCTTTCAGTTTTGAACCGGCTATTTTATATTATTAAATAGGTAGTTTAGAAAGCTTGGAAAGAATTGTCCTTGACTTTTTCAAACCCTGAGAAGGATTGTAGTTTTCTCACAGCTACCTTTCGGGTTGATTTGTACAATGTACTAATTGTTCGATTTATTTCTGTCTTGCGGAATTCGTTTCAGACTTCCAATGGTGAACTCTTTTGTGGCACAGTTTTTCTTAGATTTCGCAGGGGCTTAAGTGGTTTATGTAAAAGTGTTTTTATGTTTTAACTTAATATTTATTTTATGAAGCGGGTTGTTGTATCTTTATTGATCGTTTTTATTTCAGTGAATGGTCTTTTTTCGCAGAATTGGTTGACAGATCTTGAGGATGCTAAAGAAATTTCAAAAGAAAAAGAGCTTCCTATTTTACTTGTTTTTTCAGGTTCAGACTGGTGTGGCCCTTGTATTAAGTTGGATCGGAATATTTGGAAGACCAATGAGTTTATTGATTATTCAAAAGATCATTTTGTGCTGTTACGGGCCGATTTTCCCCGAAGCAGGAATAATCAGTTATCTGCCGAACAAATGAAAAAGAATGAGGCCCTCGCGGAAAAGTATAATACACGGGGTTTCTTTCCATTGGTTGTTTTGCTGGATTCAGAAGGAAATGTCTTGGGGACTACTGGGTATAAGGATGTTTCCCCGACTGAATACATAGAAATTCTGGAATCATTAAAATTGAGTAGGTAGTGAAAAAGGAGCTGTTTCTTTTTGTGGTCCTTTTGTATTCTTTGCAAGGGTTTTCGCAGGATAAAATTTTTACCCGGGTTTGTAAACTGATGGGGTCACGATATGAGATCTCTGTTGTGGCTCAATCGGGTGAAAAGGGCGATGAATACATTGAGATGGCAATTTCTGAAATTGAGCGTATTGAGAGAATAATTTCTTCCTGGCGGCCGGATTCAGAAACTTCCAGGATAAATATGGCTGCAGGAGTTCATCCTGTTAAAGTGAGTGAAGAATTGTTTGGCCTGATTCAACGGTGTCTGAAATTGTCTGAAATCACCAGTGGCGCTTTCGATATTTCTTATGCAGCGATGGACAGAATCTGGAAATTCGATGGCAGCATGAGGCAAATGCCTACTCCTGAGGAGGTGGCTGCATCGGTTAAGAATGTCGGATATCAGAATATTGTTTTGGATGAAGGAAATCGGACTGTTTTCCTCAAAAAAGAAGGGATGAAAATTGGCTTTGGCGCAGTAGGGAAAGGATATTCTGCAGATCAAGCCAAAAGTCTTTTGAAGAGTTACGGGGTTAAAGGAGGATTGATCAATGCTTCGGGCGATCTTACGGTCTGGGGCGAACAACCTGATGAGAAGCCCTGGATTGTAGGGATTACCAACCCCTTGAATAAGAATAAGGTTTTTTCCTGGTTTCCCATACTTGATGGGGCAGTGGTGACTTCCGGAGATTATGAAAAGTTTGTCGTTCTCGACGGAAGAAGATATAGTCATATTATTGATCCCCGAACCGGATATCCTTCCCACGGTCTTGTAAGTGTCACCGTTTTTGCACCTAAGGCAGAACTTGCCGATGCGCTTTCTACTGCTGTTTTTGTGATGGGGGCTGATGTCGGACTTAATCTGGTGGATCAGCTCAATGGTGTGGATTGTGTATTGGTAACTCAGGGTAGTGAAATTTTGAAATCAGGAGATGTCCAAATTTCCAGGGAAAAACCCGGGGACTAACCTGGAATAACAGGGATGCAGAGGAGCGTTGGTGAAATTAATTTAGGAGCGATCTGTTTTTTGATATTGTAATTATCGTGCCGAATCACAAAATATTACAGAAATGAAGTATTTTAAATTGGTTGTATTTATCATTTTTCTGACCGGATGTACAACGGTAAAGGAATACCAAAAGGTGTACATAAATGATACCGATATGGAGCTTTCTGCTTCCCCAAACCAGCGGTTTGAAACCAATTTTCAGGTTTACCGGGAAGGTGCCGCCGGCGCCAATGGGGGCAAGACCGGTGGAGGCTGTGGTTGTAATTAAATTCAGTCGGAGAATTATGTTCTTTTAGGAAAATTAATTATGAGGTTAAGTATTGTAATTTTGATTGTGTGTTTTGGGGCTTTTCTTCACCAGGTTAATGCGCAGAAAAATGATTCCACACTGCTTTATAAACAAAAAGTTCTGGAATCTATTGAGGTTGATATGCTGATGAGCTATTATACCCAGGATGGGACCCATTCTGCTGTGGGCGGTGGCGTTGGGACAGAGGAGCTGTCTGACGGGACTCCTGCCATTGTTGTAAAAGTGCCGCTGAATGCTGATGATGTTCTAACCTTTGATGTGGGGATTTCTGCCTATACATCGGCTTCTTCCAGTAATATTAATCCGTTTAATACCGGCGCTTCACAAGGAGAGGATGAAGATGAAGATGAATATGAAGACAATTATTCTGTTTCGTCCAATGGCCCGACGGGAAGTCCATGGGTGGCTTCTTCCGGTGCCTCCCGAAGTGATGTACTGGCTGCGGGGCATATCAGCTATGCTCATCAGTCTGATGACCGAAATTTTATCTGGGGCTTAAATGGAGATGTTTCCAATGAATATGATTATACATCAATTGGTTTTGGTGGGCAGATTGCAAGACTCTTTAATGATAAAAATACGGAAGTTGGATTGAAAGGGCAGGTTTATTTGGATACCTGGAGACCCATATATCCGACTGAATTGCATGAGTATGAGCGCTATGGGTCAAATTTCCTGAATCAGGGATATTTCAGTGGTGTGGATGTGCTAAACCTGAATGGTGCGGTGACAGACTTGTATCACCCGGACGATTTTAGTTCAATTTCCGACGGGAAAAGAAACTCGTATTCAATGTCTTTGTCCTTTTCTCAAATATTAAGCAAACGGTTTCAGGCATCAGTCTTTTTAGATTTTATTCAGCAATCAGGGTTGCTCTCTACTCCTTATCACCGGATGTATTTTGCGGATAAGGAGGACTATTTTGTAGGCCAGGCAACGGATATTCCCAATTATACCTCACCGACCAATCGGAGTGTTTTTCATCTGGCTGATGATATTGAACGAATGCCGGATACAAGGTTTAAGATGCCTGTTGGAGCCAGAATGAACTATTATATCAGTAATACCTTTGTGATTCGCTCGTATTACAGATATTATCAGGATGACTGGGGCATGGATGGCCATACTATGGAAGTTGAATTGCCGGTAAGATTGTTTCAGGGGTTTTCTGTTACTCCGACCTTCAGGTATTATACCCAAACGGAGGTTGACTATTTTGCAGGGTATGAACAGCATTTTTCAACAGAACAGTATTATACTTCGGATTATGATCTGGCCTCTTTTAATTCCAATCAATACGGGCTTGGATTGAGCTATACCGATATTTTCACTAAGTTGCATGTAAGTAAATTCGGGATGAAAAACATTTGGACGAAATTTAGTCACTACGACAGGTCAGACGGCCTCTCAGCGAATATCATATCGTTTGGAGTGAGGTTTGTGATGGATTAATGCTCAGAAAGTAATTTTTTCACTACTGTCCGACTAAAATGAAACGGATTTAATGAAATCCTGTATTTATGTGTGTTATGAATACTTTACCCAGCTCAGAGGAATTTCTTTGTGCGACGGCATTTTTTAGCCTAGCTGAATTTTGCTGCGTTCG
>NZ_JADQBH010000257.1 GCF_016278715.1 Marinilabilia sp.
AAGTGGTTAAGAAAGTAATTGACGGGCACCATTGGGATGTGGTGGTTAATTGGATTGCTTTTACGGAAGAAGACGTCAAGCGCGACTTTGAATTATTTAAAGGAAAAACCAATCAATATATTTTCATCAGTTCGGCATCGGCTTATCAGAAACCGGGAGGACATCCCGTAATTACGGAATCGACGCCGCTTTACAATCCCTACTGGCAATATTCGCGCGATAAGATAGCCTGTGAAGATTTCCTGATGCGAAAATACAGGGAAGACGGGTTTCCGATAACAATTGTCCGGCCTTCGCATACTTATGAACACGTCATTCCTGTGCCGTTGTGTGGATGGACCGATTTTACCATTATCGACCGCATTCGCAAAGGGAAGGAAGTCATTATTCATGGTGATGGAACGTCACTCTGGACTGTTACCCATTCCGAAGATTTTGCCAAAGGATTCAACGGTTTACTGGGCCATCGTCAGTCCATCGGACATAGTTTTCATATCACCTCTGATGAGATCATGAACTGGAATCAGATTTTTGAACAGGTAGCCGAAGCAGCAGGAGCTCCGCTTAAGGCGGTTCATATTGCATCCGATTTTATCGCCCGGTATGATGAGCACGCTTATGGTGGCTTGTTGGGAGATAAAGCACAAAGTGTTATTTTCGATAATACGAAGATTAAACGTTTTGTCCCGGGGTTTAATGCGACCATTAAGTTTAGTGAAGGGATTAAACGAACCATCCGTTGGTTTGAGGAGAAACCGGAACGCATGAAAATGGATCCTGCCAAAGGGCAACTGGAAGATAGAATTATTAATGCTTATAAGTCGCTTTAGAGAAATGAGATTATTTTATTTGTTGCTGTCGGTCGTGATTCTTTTGGTTTTTTCCGCACCTGGATGCTCTTCGGTTGAAGAAGGAAGTGGACGATTAATCACATTGTCCAATAATTCGCTTAAGATTATTCTGGCCCCCGAATTGGGGGGACGAATGGTCTTTTTTGGTCATCCCGATGGAGCTAATTTGCTGAAAGAAAACGAAGAGGTATGGCAGGCGCATACATGGCCCGATTCTGTCCTTTTAGATATGCCGTTTAAAGGATATCAGGGGATGATAATCTGGCTGGGGCCTCAGTCTCATTGGTGGATTCATCAGGATTTGATGCCGGAACGCAAAGCTGCTAAAGCCGTTTGGCCTCCTGACCCTTACCTGATTTATGGCGGTTTTCAGGTTGTTCACTTAACCGATAGTTCGGTAATCCTTTCCGGCCCGCCTAGTCCGGTAAGTGGTGTCGTTATGAAAAAGGAGTTTTGGTTAAAGGGAAACCTCTTACAGCTGGCTGTGGAAATTGAGAATATTTCCAACGACACTCTGGGATGGGACATCTGGACCAACAGCCGGTTTGACCCGGAAACCAGTTTTTATGTTCCCAACATAGATACAGCAACTCTGGGGTTTACTTATAATAATGCTCTGGGATGTGCACCGATTTCACATTCGATGGAGAATGGCGGCTTTTCTTTTAAACTACCTTCTGTAGCTGCCAATCCGGATAGTATATATCAGACAAAAGCATTTATGTATTCATCAGAAGGACAAATAGTGGTTGAACAAGGCAACCATCGCTTGATAATGTCTTTCACTCCTCCCGAAAAACACGAAATTCATCCCGAGCAGGCCCTGATAGAGGTTTATATGAAAATGTCAGCCGATGAAAGCAATAATTTGCTTGAGTTGGAACATCATTCTGCTTTTCAATTGTTGGCACCCGGTGAAAAAATGAGAACAAGTCAGAGTTGGATTTTGGAGGCGCTTAAGTGAGGTCGATGGTGTGGTAATTTCTGAGTTAGAGCCAAGCGAACGGAAGAACAGAATAGCAGGAAAACTTTGACAATCGCGAAGTTTGTTTCTATGTTTGGAAACACCATAACCCAATGAATTAATCCAAATGGAGAAACCAATTGAAGTCATGTTTCTCAATAGTCCGTTAAAAAAAAGCTTAAACGCAGAGACGCAATGACGCAAAGTTTTTATTATGAGCGAGTTGTGCCCTGTCGGCTTGGCTTTGTAATGGATTTATTATCAATTGTTTGTAAAAGTTTGTCGGGATATTGATTTTTACCACTTGCTGAAAAAAATGTGAAATCTATTGAACCTAAGGCCAGGAAGAAACTATTTTAAACCTGTGAATTATGAGATTGTTAATACCGTTTTTGGTTGTTTCCTTATTTGGAACATTATCAATTAATGCTCAATCCTATTCCGATTTTATTGTCGTTGACCAGTTTGGCTATCTTCCTGATGCGCCGAAAATTGCCGTAATTCGTAATCCCCGGACCGGATTTGATAGTGGTGAAAGTTTCTCCCCCGGGGCTACCTACAATTTGATAGATTCAGAAACAGGAAGTGTCGTTTTTTCAGGTGCTCCTGCGGTTTGGAATGGTGGAAGCACAGATCCTTCATCGGGAGACAGGGTTTGGTGGTTCGATTTTTCATCAGTAGCAGAAACAGGTAATTACTATGTTTTGGATGCGGATAATGAGGTTCGTTCTTTCGAATTTCGCATCTCTCCTTCGGTCTATAACGAAGTTTTGAAACAGGCTGTTCGTACTTTTTTCTACCAGCGTTCCGGTTACGCTAAGGAAACCCCGTTTGCTGAAGCAGCCTGGGCAGATGGTGCCAGTCACCTGGGACCTTTGCAGGACACGGAAGCCCGTCTTTTTAGTGATCCGGACAATCCAGATACTGAAAAAGATGTGAGTGGTGGCTGGTACGATGCCGGCGATTATAATAAATATACCAACTGGACTGCCTCTTATGTCATTGAGATGATGTATGCATTTCAGGAGAATCCGGACGTTTGGACAGACAATTTTAATATTCCGGAATCAGGAAATGGCATCCCCGACTTGCTGGATGAAGCCAGATGGGGCCTAGACCATCTTCAGAAAATGCAAAATGAGGATGGAAGTGTATTGAGTGTGGTGGGTGTTGCCCATGGCAGTCCGCCATCATCAGCATCAGGGCAAAGTTTGTATGGCCCCGCCAATACCTCGGCTACGCTTTCCACAGCAGCTGCTTGTGCTCTGGCCGCGACGGTATATAACTCAGCAGGTATGGTGGCTTATGCCAATGAGTTGGAGCAGAATGCCATAGCTGCATGGAATTGGGCGGTTGATAATCCCAATGTGATTTTTAATAATAACGATGCTGAATTTAATTCTCAGGGGTTGGCTGCAGGACAACAGGAGGTGGATGATTACGGGCGCCTGACCAAAAAAATTATGGCTGCCTGTTTCCTCTTTGATCTGACAGGGGAAGAGGTTTACCGTAGTTTCTTCGATAATAATTATGAGGATGTGGAAATGATTAAATGGAATTACGCCTTCCCGTTTCAGACAGCCAATCAGGATATGCTTCTGTATTATACATCTCTTGAGAATGCAACTCCAGCGGTGGTGGAGCACATCACAACAGTTTACGGAAACAGCATGATGAATGGAGACGATAACTATGCTGCCATTACCGGGCAGAAAGACCCATATATGGCGCACATTAAAGATTATGTATGGGGAAGTAATTCCATCAAGTCCCTGAAAGGAAATATGTTTTTGAATGTGGCGCGGTTCGATGCAGGAACCATAAATATGGAAGAAGCCAGAGATATTGCTGTGAAATACATCAATTACCTACATGGGATAAATCCGCTAAATTTTGTGTATCTCTCCAATATGTTTTCCTATGGGGCAGATCAGGGCGTCAGAGAGTTTTATCACACTTGGTTTTCCGATGGTTCTTCCTTGTGG
>NZ_JADQBH010000250.1 GCF_016278715.1 Marinilabilia sp.
ACCCCTCCCAGGGAGGGGGACAAAAAGACCTTCGCACTGTGGGTGTTTGAACCCCTCCGGAACAAAGACGGTAAGCTCTGTGCTCCTCTGTGGGCCCTGTGGTTATATTAAACCCGGCGTGATCGGGTATTTTAATTTTTCCACAGAGGGCACGGGGGAACACAGAGAGATTATCTTCCGTCACCTCTGACCATCGTTCGAATGGTTTTCAAAAAAATAACAAAATCAAGTTTCAGCGACCAGCTGTCAATATATTGAAGATCCATCTTCATCCATTCATCGAAGGGAATGTTGTTGCGACCCGACACCTGCCATATACAGGTAATTCCCGGTTTCATCGATAACCGCCGAAGCTGCCAGCTCTCATACTGTCGAACCTCATCGGGCAGCGGGGGACGTGGCCCCACCACAGACATATCTCCGGTGAGCACATTAAAAAACTGTGGAAGTTCATCCAGACTGGTTTTGCGCAAAAAGTGACCCACCCGGGTAATACGCGGGTCTTTGGAAATCTTAAATACCGGCCCGTCCATCTCGTTTTGCTCCATCAGCTTCATTTTCAACTCCTCGGCATTACTGACCATGGTACGGAATTTATAGACATTAAACTTTCTTCCCCTGAGCCCAACCCTCTTTTGTGAAAAGAAAACAGGCCCTTTAGAATCAACCTTAATGGCCAGTGCCAGAAAAATAAACAATGGAGAAAAAACCACGACCACAAAGACAGAAAAAAGAAAATCAAACAGCTCCTTCATCCTTAGTTCCAGGTAATTAAGCGGGGTATTGGAAATGGTCAGAAGAGGTGTGGTACCGAAGTAGTGCAAATGCGTTTTATTGGTCAACATATTAAAGAACGAGGAGTACATCCTAAAAACCACCCCTAACTCAGAAGTAATCGATAACAATCGTTCTATCTCCTTCTGATCGGCCCCCTCTTTGCAGTAAATAAGTTCATCGATGGTCTTCTCTCTTAAAAGTCCCTCCACATCCGTATCGTTGGTCAGAAAGGGTGCCACGGAACCAAACTCCTGCTCCAGTTCCTCTGTGCCAATAATGGCTGTTACCCGGTATCCCCACTCTTTCATTTTCACCATCTGGCGTAAAAAACTCCGCGCACTGTTGTCACCAATTACCACCACATTGGAAGTATTATGCCCCTTTGCACGTGCCCTCTTCAGGAAAGAATAGTTAAAAACCTTAACAAGAAAAGTAAGCGCCAAGTCAATGGCTCCAAAATAGAGTAACAAACGCAAGCCGATGGAATGAAGGTTTAATGCCCACACCGACATGGCCAGAAAGGCTGTTCCGGAAGTTGCCAGACTCAGACAGGCAAAGAGCACAGCAGAATAAGGTCTGGAACGGTAAAGCTGATTCAGGCGAAAGGTTCTGGCCAGAATATACCACAGAGCTACAATCACAAAGTGCAGAATAATGGAGTCTTTGTTTTGAAAAGGCATCAAATAACCTTTCTCAATCAAAACAGCAATATTAAAACTCACCAATGCGATGATAACATCAACAATAGCAAGCAATCGGTTTACGACTTTAGCTTTTTCCCTTAGCATACTTTCCCTTTGATCAGAATATTCAAATTTATAGTTTTTTCACTCTTTTCTTAACAAATAGAAATTATTTTTATCTCGACTTAATTATTACAGACCTAACTTTTTCCCCAAAAAGGGATTTCATCCCTAAACCCCTGATCCCGATTATGGTTTTGTAAGGTTTTGATTTTCCAAAACCAACAAAAACCTATTTCGAAACAAAAACCTTATTTACTTGATCATTGCTACACTCAGCATTGTTCTAACAACCTTGTTTTTAGGCTCACCTGCCAAGGTCAATGTCTAACAGCTCAATCCCTTTTGTTAAAACAACCTAAAGGTAACAGCTGTTTTTACACCAAAAGAATGATAAATATCTCCTCCGTCGTAAAACAGGTCAACCCCGGCAGAAAGCCCCTCAATTTTTGAAGGGGCCCAGGAAATTCCGGCCATGGTGTACCACTGGTCGCGGCCACCTTTAAACCAGTAATCCGCCTTTTCATTCCAATTGTACCGACCGCCTTCATATTGTTCGTAATAAGTCCCGAAATTGCGTGACCAGGTGATCTTCATTTTCCAGGAAAGAG
This sequence comes from Marinilabilia sp., assembly GCF_016278715.1. GTDB lineage: Bacteria > Bacteroidota > Bacteroidia > Bacteroidales > Marinilabiliaceae > Marinilabilia. The sequence goes on from NZ_JADQBH010000250.1 coordinate 2,132, forward strand.
CTTCGTTAAGCTGTCCCCGCCCCCCAAGATGCAAGCCACTGAAACGATCGTTAATAATTTCTACTCTGTCATTAAATTCCATTCCGGAACGAATTGCCAGCATCTGTGCGCGGGTCATGTTCAGCGGACTGCCCATAATGTGGCCCTCCCGACTCCAGCCTGCCGGATACATTCCGTTGTTCATGTAACCGTCACGACCACCGAAATCATTTCCGTGATTGAGCTCATCTTCCAGAATATCCTTAAATTCGTCAAGCGACAAAGGATGATCGGGAACAATGCCAAAATTCTCCTCTACAAAACCGTTTTTATCTTCTACCTGCTTGGGGAAAATAATCCCGTTCAAATAAGGATCGGGAGTGCCGTTACCACTCTGATAGGTCGTCTGGAACCACTCAAAAGTCAGATTGGTGAGCCATGAAGTTTCTGTTGGGTGCCAGTCAACCCCAAATATATGGTCACTGTTGCCCTGCCAGAAAAGCATCCCGGAACCATCAGAAAAAGGAATCTGGTAATAAATGTTGATATACCCGTGTTGAGTCTCCAAACGAGTTCCGAAATCATACATTCCCATGTGAGCGCCTGCGGCATTCGTCGCCTCTCCTCCTCCAATTTTGTCACTGCCTTTACCAAAAAAGGTGGGCCAAAAATCGATGGGAATATCCACTCCGTTTCGCTGGCCTCCAAACAAAGTACTGTGATTCAATCCCCCATAAAGATTCCACCTCCCCGGATTGATGCGCAAATAGGCATATTTCTCATGTAGCAGCACATCTCCACTCAGTGGCTGGTCGGTCAACCAGGCCTGTGAGATGCCTCCGCGGACTTCCGCAAAGCCGTTGGTAAAAGGAATGGGGGTATATTCTGAAAGTTCGAACGTAACACGGGGAACGGGGCGAAAATTGGTCCCGAAAAGGTAACTGCCGGTGCCCATATTGGATTCCGTAAAAACCGGATCGAATAGGTGCTTTCCCCCTTTCAACGACCAGCTCTTCCACTGTATCTCTCCCCAACCTGAATGCAAAAAAGCATCGCCGTAACCGGTAGCGTAATCCATTTCGACCCCGGCTGAAAGTGTCCAGTCATTTTTAAAATCCCCGGAAATCCCTGCTGCGGCCGTGACCAATGTCTGACTACCGGCAAGGTTGTTCCATCGGCCCTCCTGCAGGGCAACGGACCATAAAGGAGGCAATTCGCCATTGTGAAGGATGACTTCGGCCGAAGCCGTTCCGTTCACTTTTACACTGTCTTGTCCCCTCGCCTGGAAAAAAAAGGCAAGGCAAAAGAAGGTGATGAATGTTATCCTGTGTGAAGTAGTCATTTGTGTCGAGGGATTAGTACTCCACTGCAAAGATAATTTTTTTTATTCCTCCCGAAAAGAAGAAAGCCATTCATGTCACGTTTGACCGAATGGCTTTCTTATTGTCCTATTTTTTAATTTTAAACCAACTAATCACATGAGAAAAGTATGCCAAAAGAAGAAAAGGGGGTTGTTTTTAAGGTTTTTTAATCTTTCACCATTGATACCTTGCTCTTTTCAAGCCTATTGAGGTTTCCAGGAATCAGAAGACCCTAGCACAGAAGTGCTCGTTCCCGAACACGGAGTGTACGGAAAGGGGCCTTTGGGCCTCCCCTAGCCCCTCCCAGGGAGAGGAATTGCCTCCCCTAG
>NZ_JADQBH010000073.1 GCF_016278715.1 Marinilabilia sp.
CAAGAGCCCGTTCTTCAATGTTTTTTCCTTTTGTAATCAAATCTTCAGCGAGTGCTTTATCTATAAGGCCGCCTGCATTAATAAGTACATTGAGCATGGCTCCGCGCACTGCAGCACGTGCACAAATCGCTCCCACGCCTGCATCGCTCACCGAGTTGGGGTTGCCGTTTTCTGCCATGTTTTTGAGTAGGGAAAAACTTTTAAAGGCAGTTTCCATTACCTTCAGGGGTACTTTGGTGGCATTTTCGGTTGCCAACTGAATGGCTTTGGTTCTTTTTGCTTTTTCTTCCTCATTGCTTTTGGGAAGTGAGAAAGCGTCCATTATTTTATTAAAAGCCTGCGTGTCTTCATCAACCAACAAAAGGAGTTTCTGTTGAATTTTCATTCCTTTCTCGGCTTCGTTGGAGAACTCTTCCCAGCGGTTGTCCCAGCCTCGTTTGTGTGAGGACAGGTTGGCTACCATGGTTCCCAGGGCAGCCCCCAGCGCTCCTGTGTAGGCAGCAATAGACCCCCCTCCGGGAGCGGGAGATTCGGAAGCTGTTTCATCCGCAAAGGCCTTGAGGGTTTTGTCCGTTAGTTTTTTATGGCTTTTATCTTTTAGAATGTATTCAATAATTTTTTTGTCCGGGTCGAACGGGTATAATTCATCCAGGCCCATTGACTTTACAGCTATGCGGATGAGCTCTTCCTCGGCCAGGCCGGTGGAACGGTGTTGTTTTTTCAGAAAGTATCTTCCGGCTTCCAGCATGGCTTCCAGCGGGACAACGCCCACCAACTCTGAACCCGTGACTCTCAGTCCGCGGGCAGCTGCCCGTTCGCAGGTCGTATCGAATGCTTTATGGAGCGGAGTAGCGTTCAGGTCAGTCAGGTTCATTGATATTTGAGCGATGCCGTATTCTTCAATAAACCAACCAATCCCTTTGACAGATTTAAGTAGCCCTGGTTCCCAAATTTTATCTCCCTTTTCATCGGTTAAAATTTTTCCGGTGATGGGGTCACCTTCCCGCTTTACCCTACCTCGTTCGCGAATATCGAAAGCCACAGAATTTGCTCGTCTTACGGAAGTGGTGTTTAGGTTGACATTGTAGGCTATCAGGAAATTGCGTGCCCCAATGGCTGTGGCTCCTGTACGGGCTATGTTGTGGTTCCATGTGGCAGGTCCGAAGTCCGGTTTCCAGTCGGCAGTGGAAAGTCTCTTTTCCAGGGCTTCGTATTCCCCTTCCCGGCAGTTGGCGAGGTTTTTTCTTTTTTCTTCGGTGGCTGCAAATTCATAGCAAAAAACAGGTACCTCAAGCTCTTCGCCAACCTGGCGGGCCAGTTCCCGGGCCAGACTGGCGGTCTCTTCCATGGAAATACCGGATACCGGCACCAGTGGACAAACATCAGTAGCCCCGAAACGGGGATGGGCGCCCGAGTGATTGCGCATATCGATCAGTTGCGCTGCTTTCCTGATGGCTCTAAAAGCTGCTTCCATTACAGGTGCGGGTTCTCCGACAAAGGTCACCACTGTGCGGTTGGTAGCTTTTCCAGGATCCACATCAACCAGTTGGATGCCTTTGACCGATTCTATTTCATCGGTAATTTGTTTGATGATCTCCGGGTCGCGTCCTTCAGAGAAATTGGGAACGCATTCTATGAGTTGTTGCATGGCATTTGATTTTATGAGTTTTAATCTATTGTACTATGCCGTTGAGTATTGTTTTCTCCACCTTGTTTTCACCATAGGCATAAGGAATGTATTCGATGGAGGGAATGGGTTTGGTAATGATGAGGTTTGCTTTTTTGCCCGGAGTGATGGATCCCAGTTCTTTTTGCAGGCCCATTGCATAAGCTCCGTTAATGGTAACCGCATTGATGGTTTCTCGTGGAAGCATTTTGTATAGAATGCTACCCATGGAGATGATTAACTGCATATTGCCTGACGGGGAGGAACCGGGGTTGAAATCGGTGGCAAGGGTAAGAGGAAGGCCGGCGTCAATGATTTTCCTGGCCGGAGCGTATTTCAGATTCAGGAAAAAGGCCGCCCCTGGGAGTATTACGGGCATGGTGTCTGATTCCAGTAAGGCATTAATTTCCTCTTCTCCAGTATATTCAAGGTGGTCAACGGAGAGTGCTTTGTGCTTTATTCCTGTTTGAATGCCACCGGAGAAATCCAGTTCGTTGGCGTGAATCTTGGGTTTCAGATCATATTTTGCCGCTGCTTCAAGAATTTTGCTGGTCTGGCCGATGGAGAAAAACCCACGGTCGCAGAAAACATCCACAAAATCGGCCAGTTGTTCTGCAGCCACTGCGGGCAGCATTTCATTGATGACTAAATCCACATATTTGTCGGGGTTTCCTTTGAATTCAGTTGGTACGGCATGAGCACCCAGAAATGTGGAGCGGATGGTTACCGGACTTTCGGCTTTCAGACGTTTGATGACGCGCAGCATTTTCAGTTCAGTTGCGGTGGTCAGGCCATAGCCGCTTTTTATTTCAACGGCTCCGGTTCCCCATCGAACGATTTCCTGAAGCCGTTGCATGGCATCTGCGAAAAGTTGGTTTTCATCAGCTTCCTGCATATTTTTTGCCGAATTGAGTATGCCACCGCCCCGTTTGGCAATCTCTTCATAGCTGAGTCCTTTTATTTTGTCGGTGTATTCAACTTCACGCGATTGCGGAAAAACCAGATGAGTGTGCGAATCGCACCATGTGGGTAACACAAATCGGTCTGAGGCATCCATGATTTCCGCATTTTCGGTGGATGGTATTTTTTCCATCGGCCCAAAGCCGGCGATGATTCCATCTTCGATTAAAAGCCAGGCATTTTCGACCACGGGAAGATCTTGCATGGCTTTACCTGCTACCTTCTCAGGGAATGTGTGGGCTGCAGCAACCAGTAGTTTGATATTTTTTATAATAAGTTTGCTCATTCGGATTCTTTTCTGTTTTAGTACGCTTTTAAAGATACAAAATTTGAATCTTTTTTCTTCGAATCCGGTAGCTGAGTTTGCTCATGCTTTTTCAGAATATGGGTAGTGCCAAGTCAAACGTAACCAATCGGGCCAAGACTCCTTCTTTTGTGTTTTTGCTTCCTAAAAAAAAGACTATCGCAGCAAGGTCTATGCTTACATTTTTTTATTTAACAAGAACTAAAAAACAACTTCGCTTTTCCCGACAGCCTATAATTTGTTTGACCCTAGAGGTAAAAAAAGGCAGCCTTCCCCAAATAAATGAAGAAGGCTGCCTTTTAATTGTTTTTGCAGTTCAGTTGTTACTTATTTACTCCTGCAAACTACAAATTAATGATTGTTTTCTGACTATTTCCTGACAATCGTCTGCTCCCTGTCGGGTCCTACAGAAACAATAGAAATGGGCACTCCCAGTTCGTCTTCCAGATATTTAATGTAATCTTTCAGTTGTTGTGGAAACTCCTCTTCCGATTTTAAGCCTGTAAGGTCGCAATTCCAGCCAGGAAGTTCCTTGTAAACAGGCTCCAGATTTTCGGAGAGTTCGTAAGGAAATTCCTCGGTAACGGTATCTTCAACTTTGTAGGCAGTGGCAATTTTAATGGTGTCGAAACATCCGAGTACATCGCCTTTGGTCATGATTAGTTGCGTAACTCCGTTGATCATGACACTGTATTTCAGCGCCACCAGGTCGAGCCATCCGCATCGGCGCGGACGTCCGGTGGTACTTCCAAACTCGTGACCGTGTTCCCGCATTTTGTCGCCGTCCTCACCAAACAATTCGGTGGGGAAGGGGCCCGAACCCACACGGGTGCAATAGGCTTTAA
>NZ_JADQBH010000020.1 GCF_016278715.1 Marinilabilia sp.
GTCTTTTCTTTGAACTTGATAAATCAGAATAAGGGAACGGTATTACAACGATATCTCCTTTTACAAATCTTTCCTTGTGCTCGGCGTAATTTGTAATTACGTCGAATTTTAATCGACAGTTTGTAACTGCCATTGCCGAAAGGCAAGCGTGATTGGAAATGATAAAACTTATACCAAATAGAAATGCCCGGGAATGGGGCAGGGCATTTGCTATAGTAATCGCTCTGCCTTACGAAGTTTCCAACTTCACCGCACAAAACAGTAGTTTTTAACTACCACAAATTAAATTGTTTACCACTATTATGTTTATATTTACGATGCCAACGGGCAAAAACTGATGAAACGAGCTCCAGGAGGAGAGGAGACTTATTATGCTGGTTTATTTATCTTCAAAGGCTCCAACTTAGAATACATTTTGCATGCCGAAGGCAAGTATCAGGTAAGTGAGGAAGATGGGGGTTATCAATACAATTTGAAAGACCACCTGGGTAATGTGAGAATGGTTGTGAAAGGCGATGAAACAAAAAAGATTCTGGATCAAACCGACTACTATCCATTTGGAATGTCCATGAATATGGCGCTCTATGGCTCCGGTCAGAAAAACTTGTACAAATACAACGGCAAAGAGCTGCAGGATGATAAAATCGGGAATGGTGAGTTGGATTGGTATGATTACGGGGCCAGAATGTATGACCCTGCGTTGGGGAGATTCCATGTGCAAGATGCGTTTGCTGAGAAATATTATGACTTTACACCATACCAATATGCGGCTAACAATCCAATTAGTTTTATTGATGTAAATGGAGATAGTATAGATTTTTCTCTTGCAGTTATGGCAGACAAAGCATTAGGGACAAATGTTACAAATAATATAATCGATGATAATAAAGCCCAAACTGGTTTGAGTCTTGAATTACAAGATGGGAAGTTAGCATATAAAGTTGATAAAGATGGAAATCCAATAATTGCAAAGGATAAGGATGGCAACCTTGTTGGTAGTAAGGATGCAAGAGATATGTTGATATCTGCGATTGACAATCCTGATATGTTAAATGTTAGTGTGACAAAAGGTTCTGGCTCAAAGTCTGTAAATAATGGGTTGCAAATTGGAATTGACCCTGACCAGATAGACAATTTTATAGCTGGGACTTCCTCAGATTTAGACTCTAGAACAATGGGATATGGAATGACCTTTTTACATGAATTAGACCATTCTAAGCTGGGAAGTGGACTTGGACACAGTAATGTAGAGAAAACCACTTTTGGAGTTGTTGGGTCTACAGTGCAAAAGATGAATGTTATTCGTTCACAGCTTGGTGCTAGTTATGGAACAAGAACATCTTACATACCAAAGCACTTAAGTGGTAATTATTATATGCCAATGAGCACGCAAACAAAAGGTGTTATGAATGCTGGCTTTGTTCCGCAATTAGCAGGGAAAGGATATATTAAATTTTAAACACCATGACTAGAATTGGAATAATTAGTTTAATAATACTTTTAACAATGTGTGGCTATTCTCAGGCTGAAAAAGAGCAAGATGATAAGTATGTTGCTGCATTTGATTATATAAATACAGATACGATTAAAGCGGGAAACTGCGTCAGTGTAGCAAATCAGATTGTACCGCTAGAGATTTTATTTTTAGGTGATAAATTATATGAGAGAAATATCTATCCTACATTTGAAAGTAAGAAACAGCTATTAGAGTATTTGTTGAAAGAAGACTTAAATAATAATTTTTCTGCATATGACAGCACTTTTAGTTATAACAATTTGAATGACTGCAAGTATGTTGTTTTCTTTTCAAGGCCAAGAGGTAATATTTTACTTGCAGATTTAGTTGAGAATATAAGAAAAGAGAGTGATTATAAAAAGGCTGTAGCATTTAACTCTGCAATAAGGTATTGTTTTGTTTTTGCTGAAAATGGCAGGGAAATAAAAGAGGTTCTTAAGGTTAAAATTGACTTTGACTAAAATAAAACGAAAACCCGGCAAGTCCGGGTTTTTTTATTACCCCGCAAAAGCCTGTTTCGCTCTCACATTTTGCAAAATATTGTCCACTACATAGAAAAGGTGGTTCCTATCTTCCTGCGGAAGTTTTTGAATTTCCTGAATTTTCTTGATGACATCGGTATCAAGCAGAAACTCGGTATTACCTACCAGATAATCCAGTGACACACCAAGAGCCTGTGCCATTTTACGGGCAATCTCTACCGAAGGTGTACGCCCAAAACATGGCCGGCCAAAAATATGTAAGCAGAGCCGAACGTTACCAGCTGAATAATTTGTATGAACTTCAAAGCAAACTTGAAAAGTATCATCCATTAAAATAGAAAACCATATGACCAATTTTATCGTTAACTTTGTAAAGGATAAAAACTTTGCGATTATGAATGCAGCAGAAATAAAACTGGATTTGTTCAGAAAGATAGATAACTTAAAGGAATCTGACCTTGAAAAAGTTTACAATCAGTTTGTAGCATTATTAAATGCCAGCTCGCCTTATGAGTTGTCAAGAGATGAGAAAGCGGCTGTCAATGAAGCATTAGAAGCAAGTAAGAAAGGGGAGACCTATACTCATGAACAGGTAATGGAAGAAGCCAGAGGCAAATATCCAAATTTAAAATTTAAATGAGAACAGTACATTGGAATTAAATTGCCAGGCTTGATTATTATGATAACATTGATTACTTGTTGCGTGACTGGTCAGAAAAAGAAGCCCAGGAATTTATTGATGTAGTTGATGAGACAGAATTTATCTTAAAAAAAGGGAATGTTGATTTCCAGAATACTGATATGCCAGGAATTAAGCGTTGCGTAATTTGCAAGCAGATTACTTTGTTTTACAGAATAATAGATAGAAGAAATATCGAGTTTTTACGTTTCTGGAATAATAATCAGGACTTTAAAAAACTAAGCTTATAATCCCGCCGCACCGACCCGGAAAAGCGGTGTTCGTCATCACTCATCGGCAAGTTTAGTTCCAGCCCGTCCGGCCTTTGTTCTAAACTGCCCTTCTGCTCGTCGAAGTTTTCAACTTTACCGCACATAAACCAGTATTTTTTTAACTGCCACATATTAAATTATTTACCACTAATTTTCTATATTTACGATGCCAACGGGCAAAAACTGATGAAACGAGCTCCAGGAGGAGAGGAGACTTATTATGCTGGTTTATTTATCTTCAAAGGCTCCAACTTAGAATACATTTTGCATGCCGAAGGCAAGTATCAGGTAAGTGAGGAAGATGGGGGTTATCAATACAATTTGAAAGACCACCTGGGTAATGTGAGAATGGTTGTGAAAGGCGATGAAACAAAAAAGATTCTGGATCAAACCGACTACTATCCATTTGGAATGTCCATGAATATGGCGCTCTATGGCTCCGGTCAGAAAAACTTGTACAAATACAATGGCAAAGAGCTGCAGGATGATGCGATAGGGAATGGACAGTTGGATTGGTACGATTACGGGGCCCCCCCGCTCGGCGTAATTTGTAATTACGTCGAATTTTAACCGGCAGTTTGTAACTGCCATTCCTGGTAAACCAAGCGTCAACGTACATGCTATGACCGATCTAAGCGGTAACTTGAGGTGGATAAAACGGAGCATACCCACCCAAAAAACGGCTTAGCCAAGGTCTAAAAAATGGCCCAAAAAGTGTCAAAAAAACGGAGCATTGCCCCCCAGTGATTCTCGGCTGGAAGAAAATCGGTTGAAAAACGGAGCATTGCCCCCCATTTTAACTTTGTAACGACCTG
>NZ_JADQBH010000028.1 GCF_016278715.1 Marinilabilia sp.
GGGAATGAATTTCCGTTGCTGATAAAATTTATTGATGCCAATGATGTGCTTTCTATTCAAGTGCATCCTGATGATAAACTGGCCCGGCAACGGCACAACTCGTTCGGAAAAACCGAAATGTGGTATGTGATGCAAGCCGACCCGGGGGCCCGGCTTATAAGCGGTTTTAAGCAAGAAACCGATAAGAAAGAATATCTGAAAGCGCTTGAAACCAATAAAATTGACAATTTGCTTGCCAGTCATGAGGTGGAGCCTGGCGATGTGTTCTATATTCCTGCTGGACGTGTTCATGCCATTGGCAAGGGTATTTTACTGGCTGAAATCCAACAAACATCGGATGTGACTTATCGTATTTATGATTTCGACCGTCGTGATGCCGAAGGTCATTCCCGTGAGCTTCATACAGCCCAGGCACTGGATGCCATTGATTTCTCCGGTGGAAAAGAATATAAGACTCAATATGAGGCCAAAGAAAATGAGGTAACCCCCATCATTGAGTCTCCTTATTTTGTTACCAGCCTGATAGAATTGCATGGACACGAGCTCAAAAAGGATATTTACAACTTCGATTCTTTCGTGATATTGATGTGTGTGGAGGGAAATGCTGAAATTATTTTTTACGATGGTCAGAAAGAACCTCTACAAACAGGAGAAACTGTTTTGATACCTGCGGAATTGAAGGAGTTTAGTATTAAGACTGCTGAAAAGTGTAAGTTACTGGAAGTACATATGCCTGATGTGGATGGAAAATAAACCAGAAACAGGTCTCTTTTGTCGTAGAACGAAGTGGTTTGTTAACGAAATTGTTAGCTTGTTAGGTCGGTTTTGTTAAAATTTATAACTTTGCAGCTGGTAAAAATGATTAAATTGTCATGAGGCAGTCTGGAATTTTTGCTAAAAGACAATTTGAGGCGATTTTCATGCAGGTTCCATACATTTTGAAAATATTATAATTATGAAGGTACTTAAATTTGGCGGAACATCAGTAGGATCAGCACAACGAATGCGTGAGGTTGCTGACCTTGTAACCGGTTCCGATCGTAAAATTGTTGTTCTTTCCGCAATGTCCGGTACAACTAATAGTCTTATCGAAATTGCCAATTATTTATATAAAAAGAACTACGACGGAGCCAATGAGGTTATTAACCGGCTTGAGCGTGGCTATATGGATACCGTCAAGGAACTTTTTAATAAGGAAGAGTTTAATCATAAAGGACTTGAGTTGGTGAAGTCGCATTTCGATTACATCAAATCTTTTACTAAAGATGTTTTTACCGTTTTTGAGGAAAAATCTGTATTGGCTCAGGGAGAGCTGATTACAACAGCTTTGTTTAATTTCTTTTTGCAGGAGAATGGTCATGACTCCGTTCTTTTGCCGGCTTTGGATTTTATGCGTACCAATAAGAACAATGAGCCGGATACGGTTTACATTCGTGAGAATCTGGAGCGTATCATGAATGAATTTAATGACACCCATTTGTTTATTACTCAGGGCTATATTTGCCGCAATGCTTTTGGCGAGGTAGATAATCTTCAGCGTGGAGGTAGTGATTATACTGCCTCTCTTATTGGAGCAGCACTTGAAGTTGAGGAAATTCAGATTTGGACTGATATTGACGGAATGCACAACAACGATCCTCGTTTTGTGGAGAATACAAAATCGATTGCTGAAATTTCGTTTGATGAAGCCGCCGAGCTTGCCTATTTCGGAGCCAAGATTTTGCACCCCACAAGTGTCCTGCCTGCCAAACTAGCCAATGTTCCGGTAAGGGTATTGAACACCATGGATCCAAAGGCTGCAGGTACCACTATTTCTTCCTCACAGCATAAGGATCGCATTACTGCGGTGGCGGCCAAGGATGGCATCACGGCTATCAAAATCAAATCTGGACGCATGTTGCTGGCCTTCGGTTTTCTCAGAAAGGTTTTCGAGATATTTGAAAGTTATAAAACGTCCATTGATATGATTACCACCTCCGAGGTTGGGGTCTCTGTTACTATTGATAACAACAGGCATCTGGAAGAAATTCTGGACGATCTGAGAAAATTTAGTACCGTTGAGGTGGATCACGACCAGGTGATAGTTTGTGTGGTTGGAGACCTTGTTGCTGAGAATAAGGGGTATGCCAACCGAATTTTTGAAGCACTTAAGGATATTTCTATTCGGATGATTTCCTATGGGGGAAGTGAACACAATATTTCACTGCTCATAGATGCAAATGATAAACAAGAAGCCCTGCAGGCTTTGAGTACAAAACTTTTTTAAACAAGTAAAAGAATGACAAATTTTCCTACAGAGAAGTTTAAAGAACTTAAAACACCATTTTATTATTACGATATGGATCTGCTTGAGGACACACTCTCTCTGGTGAAGAAAGAGTCGGAAAAGCATGATTTTCATGTTCATTATGCGATTAAAGCCAATGCCAACGACCGGATTTTAGAGAAAATCAGGGGTAAAGGTTTTGGAATTGATTGTGTTAGTGGTTACGAAATACAGAAAGCATTAGATGTTGGTTTTAGTCCTGATGGGATTGTATTTGCCGGTGTGGGGAAATCCGACTGGGAAATTGAACTGGGGCTGAAGCACGATATTAATTGCTTTAATGTGGAGTCATTGCCCGAGTTGGAAATCATCAATGAGCTGGCCGCCAAAAACGGCAAAAAAGCAAAGGTTGCTTTTCGTATCAATCCCAATGTTCAGGCCGATACCCATCATTATATTACCACCGGGCTCGACGAAAATAAGTTTGGCATCAGCATGACCGACCTGGAAGCGGTTCTGGACAGGATGAAAGAAATGCAAAATATTCAGTTCGAAGGAATGCATTTCCATATTGGGTCCCAAATTACCGATTTGGACAACTTTAAAGATTTGTGCATCAGGGTGAATGAGCTTCAGGAATGGTTTATCTCCAGGCAGTTGTTCCCCAGGGTCATTAATGTCGGAGGAGGATTCGGGATTGATTACGATGATCCGGAAAATAATCCCATTTCAGATTTTGCTTCTTATTTTAAAGTATTCAAGGATTTTCTGAAACTCAAGGCAGGTCAGGAATTGCATTTCGAGCTTGGTCGTTCGGTAGTGGGACAGGCCGGAAATGTCATTTCCAGGGTATTATATGTGAAAGAGGGTGTTAAAACCCGGTTTGTCATTATAGATGCCGGAATGACCGACCTTATTCGTCCTGCTTTGTATCAGGCAAAACACAAGATAGATAATCTGTCCGCGACCAAAGATTCTAAGAAAGTCAGGTACGACGTGGTGGGCCCTATTTGTGAATCATCCGACAGTTTTGGAAAGGCGATTGACCTTCCTGAGTTAAAACGCGGTGATTTTGTCGCCTTGCGAAGTGCAGGTGCTTATGGTGAAGTGATGGTGTCAAGATACAATCTGAGGGTAGAACCTCTGCCATTTTATTCAGATGATTTTTAAAATAGCAGATGATAAAATTAAAAATGCACGACCTCAATTCAGGCCGTGCATTTTTTTTATAATTCATAATCCACGCAGGCCCGTTTTTCCAGAATCTCTCTGATTACTGCTCCTGCTTTCAAGTGTTCGGGATGAGTGGCATAATCTTTAAGGCCCTGCATGTTGTCGAATTCCGAAACCAGCGAAAGGTCATATTCTTCCTCAGGATTGATGTTAAGGCCTACTTCCATTTTACGAAGTGTTTCCACTTTCCCGGTCAATGCCTCCAGGTCCGCCTTAATGTTTTCCAGCTTACTTCTTTTCTCGTCGGCAGGCAGGTTCTCTCTGAATTTGAAAAGTACAATGTGTTTTATCATGACTATAATCTTTTAATTATTAATTCATCTGTTGTAAATTAGTGCCGTAAAAATAAAAAAATCAATTCAAATATGCTTGTAATTGGCATTGCCGGAGGTACCGGGTCGGGAAAAACCACTGTTGTTCGCAAGATAATGGAAAAACTGCCGGCTGATGAGGTGGCCATTTTACCTCAGGATTCTTATTATCGGGACAACGGTCAACTGCCGCTGGAGGAAAGACAAAAGATAAACTTTGACCATCCCGATTCCATTGAGTTCGATTTGCTTGTGGAGCATATTAAAATGCTAAAGGCCAACCAACCTGTTGAACAACCCATTTACTCCTATCTGTCTTGTTTAAGATCCGAAGAGACCATTTCTGTGAATCCTACCAAGGTGGTAATTGTGGAAGGTATTTTGGTGCTTACTCATCCCAAACTCCGAACATTGATGGATTTGAAAGTTTTTGTGGATGCAGAAGCTGATGATCGTTTGATGCGGGTTATCCAAAGAGATATGGAAGAGCGGGGAAGAACTATTGAAAAAGTTCTGAACAGATATCAAAAAACGGTGAAACCCATGCACCTGCAATTTATTGAGCCATGTAAACGATATGCCGATCTCATCGTACCACAGGGAGGAGAGAACCATGTGGCCATTGATATTCTCACCCATTTTATTCAACGAAACCTTTCCTAAAACTTGATTGCCATGCTTAACAATTTCACCTCGGAGAAAATAATGTATATCGACATCGAAACGGTGCCTCAGCATCCAGCTTTTGACAAGCTTGATGAAACGATGAAAGAGTTGTGGACGAAAAAGTCTTCCAACACTTCTAAAGAGGATGTGTTGCCGGACGAGGATTATGTAAGGGCAGGGATTTATTCCGAATTCGGAAAAATAGTTTGCATCTCAGCGGGAATTATAAAACCCGAAAATGGAGATCGTACCCTGAGGGTGAAGTCCTTTTTTGGTCATGATGAAAAGGAATTGTTGAAGGAGTTTTCTGCAGCACTCACCAGTTTCACTGCGCATCCGGGCACCAATATTTGTGGCCACAACGTGAAAGAGTTTGACTTCCCATACATCGCCCGAAGAATGATTATCAACGGGCTTCCTTTGCCTGACATTCTGGATGTGGCTGGTAAAAAGCCCTGGGAAGTGAAATTTATTGATACGTTGGATTTGTGGAAGTTTGGTGACTATAAGCATTATACTTCGCTCAAATTGCTTACCCACATAATGGGAATTCCATCGCCTAAGGATGACATCGATGGCAGTCAGGTGGCCTCAGTTTATTACGATGAGGATGATGTGGAGCGCATTGCCCGTTATTGCGAGAAGGATGTTTTGGCTACCACTCAGCTGTTTCTTCGCCTAAAGGGCGAGCCGCTGCTCAAACCGGAGAATGTGGTATCTGTTTAAGTGTCTCATCTTCCAAAACCTTATGTCCCCTGCCCTATACTTCCAGAAAGTATTTAACAGTTTTCAGGAACAGATCATGCTGTTCAGCATGTACCCAGTGCCCTGCATTTGGGATATTGACAATTTGTGAACCTGGGAAAAACTTATTAATAGCCATTGAGTCGTCCTCGTGAATGTAAGGGGAGTTCTCTCCTTTAAGGAAGATTGTTTCCGGCATTTTAGCCTTGCTATTGGGAGAAAGTTTCGAGAAACCATCCATAATCTCCTGCATGTTGTTTTCCAGGGCTTTAAGATTGATTTGCCATTTGTAATATCCGTCTTTGGTCCGTTTCAGGTTTTTCATCAGAAAACCTCTGAGGCGCTTTTTGGGGAAAGTCTTTTTCAGTATTTTATCTATATCCTGACGGTTGCCGAACTGTGTGGGATCAACAGCAGAAAGGGCTTCAATAATTTTACCGTGGTCGGCAGTAACTTCAGCATAATTAGAAAATGAACTGTATGATTTGGGCGCAATGTCCACCACTATCAATTTCTCAACCATTTCGGGATGATCCAGGCAGAAGCGCATAATTGTTTTACCCCCCATGGAGTGGCCCATCAAAATGGCTTTCTCGATTTTTAGCTTTTGCATCAGCTCATGGAGGTCGTCAGCCATGGCTTTGTAGCTATGCTCGTCATTGTGTGGTGACTGTCCGTGGTTGCGCTGGTCAATAAGAATTATCCGAAAATCTTTTTCCAGCTCTCTGGCTACAGATAACCAGTTGTCGGAAGCGCCATAAAGTCCATGGACAATAATGATTGTTTTCTCACCTTTCCCTTTTTCCCGATAAAAAAGTTCCATCTTTATTTTTCTTTAATAAGGAGGTCTTTGTACATCTTGATGGTTCGTTCGAGGCCGTAGTATAGTGCATCGCTGATGAGCGCATGCCCAATGGAAACCTCTTTGAGGGAAGGAATTTTTTCGTTAAAGAATTTCAGGTTTTGCAAATTGAGGTCATGTCCGGCATTAATTCTCAATCCCGCCTTGTTGGCAATATCTGCTGCTTCCACAAACGGAGCAATGGCTTTTTCCGGATTGTTTGGAAAATCCGTTGCATAAGGTTCTGTATAAAGCTCTATCCGATCAGTATTGGTTTTGGCTGCATTGATAATAAAATCCGGATTGGTGTCAATAAATATCGAAGTCCGGATCCCGTACTCTTTCAGTTGCCCTATAATATCCTGAAGAAATGTTAGGTGCGTGATGGTATCCCAACCTGAATTGGAGGTGATGGCTTCGGGAGGGTCGGGAACCAGGGTAACCTGTTGTGGCCTAACTGCCTTCACCAGTTCCATGAATTTAACCGAAGGATATCCTTCTATATTAAATTCTGTTTTGATAACCCTCTGAATGTCGTAAACGTCTTTGTACTTAATGTGACGCTCATCGGGGCGGGGGTGAACCGTAATTCCCTGAGCTCCAAATTCCTGTATGTTAACAGCAGCTTTGACAACATCAGGGATATTACCTCCTCTTGAGTTTCGTATCGTTGCAATCTTATTTATGTTTACGCTAAGTTTTGTCATGATGAAAATGTTCCAATGAGAATTCCTGAGAAATTAATAAAAACAAGGAAAATGTTTTGTTTGTTTAAAAATTTGAATGTATTTTCCCAACATTAAGGGATAGTGATGTAATATTATGATTCAATTAAAAATATTCAATTTTTTTAATTGAATATTTTCTGTCCCGCATGACAGGAGGGCTATTATGTTGTACCTTTATGTCGACAGCAAATTTACAAAGTATTTTCAGAAAGCGCATTTTATGCTGGCAAAAGATTTAATATCAGATATCATTCCTTCATTGAAAACATCCGATACCGGGGTTAATGCTCTGGCGTGGATGGAGGCTTTTCGTGTGTCTCATCTTCCCATTGTGAACAACAAGGTTTTTCTTGGACTTATCTCTGATACAGATATTTATGATTTGAATTCTGCCGAGGAGCCCCTGGGTAACCATCGGCTTTCCCTGATGAAGCCTTATGTGTTTGTGCATCAGCACATATATGATGTTGTGGAAATAATTGCTCGTCTTAAACTTACAGTTGTGCCAGTGCTCAATAGAGAACAGGAGTATATTGGGGTGATTACGCAAAATGATTTGTTACTAAGCTTCTCTGAATTAATTGCCGCTCATAACCCTGGTGGTATCATTGAAATTGAATTGGGCCCAAGGGATTATGCACTTTCAGAAATCGCACGTATTGTTGAGGATGCTGACGCCAAAGTGTTGAGTTTGTATGCTTCTCAAAGCAAGACTACCGAGCAACTCAAAATTACCATTAAGCTCAACCGGGTGGATGCCGGTGGAGTGATTAGTGCCTTTGAACGTTACGGCTATATGGTTAATGCTGTATACTCCGGCGAATCGCAGGTGGACGATACAACCCGCCGGAATTATGAATCGCTGATGAAATACCTGGGTGTTTGACCTTCTTTTGTTGCTAATTTTTTATCTTCGTTCACAAAAAATATATGCAAGTTGCTATTTTTGGGAAAAGTTTTGGGGATATTTTTTATGAGAATTGTAATCAACTGTTTGACTATCTGCATAAAAAGAAGACCAGAATATTTATCTTCAAACCGTTCTACGATTTTCTTCTGAAAAACGTTGAGATAGAGCCTGAGGTTGCCGGATTCTTTTCTTCCGCAGAAGAGCTGCCCCGGGTTGATATGCTATTCAGTATCGGAGGAGACGGAACCTTTCTTGAGGCTGTTACTTTTGTTCGTGACTCAGGTATTCCCATCGTTGGAATCAATAGCGGCAGGTTGGGTTTTTTGGCCGATATTTCACGCGATGAGTTACCTGCTGCACTCGAGGAGATAGAACAGGGGCGCTATAAAGTGAAAGAGCTGTCGCTGCTGCAAGTTACAAGCCCGGTTGATCTTATTGGAGATTTTAACTTTGCGCTCAATGAATTTGCAGTTCATAAGCAAGACAGCTCTTCAATGATCACCATTCATACCTATCTGGATGATGAATATCTTAATTCTTATTGGGCCGATGGATTAATTGTGAGTACCCCCACCGGGTCAACCGCTTACTCTTTGAGTGTGGGAGGACCCATCATGCATCCTGCCTCGCAGGGAATTATTATTACTCCCATTGCCCCCCACAACCTGACAGTGAGGCCTTTGGTGGTGCCTGATAATATGGAGCTTACACTGAAAGTGGAAGGACGCGGGGGCAAATTTCTTGCCAGTCTCGACTCACGAAGTGTTGTTGTGGAAGAAGGAACAGAGTTGAGAATCAAAAAAGCGGGTTTTCCAATTAGAATTGTAGAGCGTACAGACCAGAGTTTTTACAGTACTTTGAGGAATAAATTGATGTGGGGAGCTGATCGTCGAAACTAAATAGATTTGACAATATTCCGGGCGTGCTCACGTTAAAGGGTTGGAGTGAAATACCTAAGTTGATTGTCTGAACTGATTTTTTATCAGGGCGGAAAACCCAAAATAAACCAATGCTTTTCAAAGGCCATACGATATTATTTTTTCTTGTTGCATTTTTTTGTTCTGTCCACAGCTCTGCTCAGGAGCGGGTAGAAGGGGGATTGTTTTTGGGTGCTTCCTACTACAATGGAGATTTGAATCCCGATCGTTTATTCTATAGGCCTAAGCCTTCTGTGGGTGGGATAGTACGAGTGGTTTTTAATGAAAGGCTGGCTTTTAAAGGTACGATGACCCTGGTCGAAATTCAGGGGGAGTATCCTCAATCTGGAATTCAGTATCCTACAAGCTCCGGACGAAGTCCTGTTTTCTACGGGTTTCAGCGCACCATTGCTGATTTTTCCACTCAGGTGGAAATAAATTTTTTTGACTACGACCAGCCTTTTCGTCGTAAAGAGACGCGTTTTACTCCTTTTGTTAGTACAGGACTGGCCTATACCTTCTTTAGTCGTTACGGATCTGATGAATCAGGTGGTTCTGAAAACCCACATTTTATATTATCTTTGCCGTTCGGTGTAGGGGTGAAATGGAAACCTGTTGATTGGTTGCATGTTGGCCTGGAATGGTCTTTCAGGAAAACATTTGTTGACGACCTGGATTACATTGGCCCCGGCGACATTGACCCGTCCGATCCTTATGGGTTCCAGCAACCTTCGGATTGGCATAATAATGACTGGTATTCCATTGCAGGAGTGTTTTTCACCTTTGATTTATTTCATAAAAAGGTTTCCTGTAATGCCGGATTTTAGAAATGTGACGAAGAAAAATTTGTATGTCATCAGTTAAAGAACAACTGGATAAAGAAAAATTGCCATCACATGTAGCCATTATAATGGATGGCAATGGACGATGGGCAAAGAAAAGAGGTAACGCAAGGGTTTTTGGCCACAGGAATGGCGTGAAAGCCGTTCGTGAAGTGACTGAGGCTGCTGCCGAATTGGGGGTGAAATTTCTTACACTCTATGCTTTTTCTACTGAAAACTGGAATCGCCCGAAAAATGAAATTGATGCTTTAATGTCTCTGTTGGTTTCTACGATTGCTTCAGAAACCAAAACGCTTATGGATAACAATGTAATGTTGAAATCTATTGGCTGTAAAGAGACACTTCCAAAAAGTGTTCAGGAAAAGCTGGCCTCCTGCAAGGAACAGACGAAGAATAATGATGGGCTTACGCTCGTCCTTGCTTTGAGCTATAGTTCCAGATGGGAGATTATTGAAGGCGTTAAGAAGATTGCCCTTGAAATAAAAAATAATAATCTGGAGCCTTCCGATATAAATTCTGAGGTATTTGGCCAATATCTGGAAACTGCAAATATGCCTGATCCGGAACTTCTGATTAGAACAAGTGGAGAATTTCGCATCAGTAATTTCCTGCTTTGGCAAATTGCTTATTCAGAATTATACTTCTCTGATGTATTATGGCCCGATTTTCGCAAGGAACATTTTTTTGAAGCGCTACTGGATTATCAGGGTAGAGAAAGACGTTTTGGAAAAATAAGTGATCAGGTAAAAAAATAAAACCATAGTAATGATTAAACATTCGCTCGCACTATTCCTCCTTTTATTTATCTCTTTTATTGGTATCAATGCTCAAGATGATGTCCCTGAAATATCCTATTCCGGTGCACCAAAAGAATACATTATTGCCGATATAAAGGTAACCGGTGATTTAAATAACGACCCCGCAATCCTTGCCAACCTGTCGGGTCTGCGGGTGGGCCAAAAAATTAATGTTCCGGGTGAAGACATCTCGGATGCTATTAAGAAATACTGGGAGTACGGGCTGTTTTCGGATGTGAAAATTTCTGTTGATAAGATTGAGGGGAAAAATATTTGGTTAAACATCTATCTGCAGGAGCGCCCCCGTTTATCAGAAATCAACTTTTCCGGATTGAAGAAATCCGAAATTGAAGACATCTCAGGAAAAATTTCCATGATGAAAGGCTCACAGGTTACACCTTACCTGATCGATAGAGCCAGTCGATACATCAAGCAACATTTTGTAGATAAGGGATTTTTTAATGCTGAGGTCTCGATTGTTCAGCGTGATGATCCTGATAAAGCCAATCATGTTTTCCTCAATATTGATGTGGACAAAAAGGATAAGGTGAAAGTAAATTCTTTGGAGTTTAATGGAAATACTGTTTTTTCTAATCAGAAGCTGAACCGGTTCACCAAGAAAACCAACGAAAAAGGAAAGATTCTCAATTTTTTCCGAACAAAAAAATTCGTGAAGGATGAATATGAGGCAGACCTCAAACGTATCATAGAAAAATATAATGAAGAGGGATACCGGGATGCTTATATTGAATCGGAAGAGGTAACCCGAAATGAAGACAATACGGTTGATATTGTGGTGAATATCAGCGAAGGGAATAAATATTATTTTGGAGAAATTTCGTGGGTTGGTAATACTGTTTATCCCGGGCCCTATCTGAGCGAAAAACTACGGATTGCAAAAGGAGATATTTTTAATCAGACCCTCCTTGATGAAAGGTTGTTTATTGATGATGATGCCGTGCATAATCTTTACATGAACAATGGTTATCTGTTTAGTAATATAGAGCCTGTTGATATAAAAATACACAACGACACTGTTGATTTGGAAATGCGTGTTTATGAAGGACAGCAGGCCACTATTGATCAGGTAATCATCAGAGGGAATACCAAAACTCATGAGCATGTGGTTCGACGCGAACTTAGAACCAAGCCGGGTGAGTTGTTTGACAAATCAGAGTTGATTCGTACGGTTCGGGAACTTTCCCAGCTGGGGCATTTCGACCCTGAAAACATTAATCCTGTACCCATTCCCGACCCCGAAAAAGGAACGGTGGATTTGGAGTACAATCTGGTGGAAAAAGCCAACGACCAGGTGGAATTGTCCGGTGGATGGGGCGGTGGTATGTTTGTGGGTTCTTTGGGGCTTAAATTTACCAATTTCTCTGTACGAAACATATTTAACAAAGAGGCCTGGAGACCTTTACCGACAGGAGACGGACAAACCCTTTCATTAAGAGCGCAAACCAACGGAAAGTATTATCAGTCTTATAGCTTTTCATTCACCGAGCCCTGGCTTGGCGGGAAAAAGCCTAACTCGCTGAGTGTGTCTGTTTATCATTCTATTCAGACAGGTACCAACAGTAGTTATTATTATGGAAATCCATACAGCAATTACGGTGGTGGTTATGGTGGTGGTTATGGAAGTGGTTACGGCTATGGATATCCTCCAATGGAGGAAGACCCGGATGAACACCTCAAAGTTACCGGTTTATCAGTAGGGTTTGGAAAACGTTTGAGCTGGCCCGATGACTATTTTCAATTTTATACACAGGCAAGTTATCAGCGGTACGATCTTAAAAACTGGGCTTACTTCCTGATGGAAAACGGAAATAGTAACAACCTGAACTTTAAAGTGATGTTGTCGCGTAACTCAATCGACAACCCTTTATATACAAGAAACGGATCTAATTTTAGTCTTGGTGTGGAATTTACTCCTCCTTATTCTTACTTCGACGATAAGAACTATTCTAATGAAGATATGCCCGATGAGGAACGATACAAATGGGTGGAATACCATAAATGGACGTTCAAGGGCAATATGTTTAAGCCATTGGACAATGCTGCTAAACTGGTTTTGATGACGAAAGTGGAAGGTGGGTTTCTGGGGTATTTCGATGAAAACAAGAAGTCACCATTCGAGAAGTTTGTTCTGGGAGGTGATGGAATGTCAGGATATAGTTATTACGGTAGCGAGACCATTGGCCTGAGAGGATATGAAAACGCTTCACTGACTCCTTATAGCGCTGAGGGTCGTCAGGATGGAAATATTTACAATAAACTGGCTCTTGAACTAAGATATCCGCTTACCCTGCAGCCTTCCGCAACTGTATATGGATTGTTGTTTGCCGAAGCTGGTAACTCCTGGTCTGAATTTAGAGATTACAATCCTTTTGGATTGAAACGTTCTGCAGGTGTGGGGGTTCGGATTTTCCTGCCTATCTTTGGTCTGATGGGAATCGATTGGGGATATGGATTTGATGAGGTTTCAGGGCGACCTAATGCCAACGGCAGTAATTTCCATTTTGTCATCGGACAGAATTTTTAGCCGGATTGCTTGCTGAAGTGAATCAATGAAAAGTGGTTTGGTTTTTGTGTGTTCTGGATAAAGTAATGATTTAAGGACTTAAAATTGAGAGCAATGAAAAAGTATTTTGTTATATTCGTGGCGCTTGCAGCTTTTTTTCTAAGCTCAGCCAATGTTTCAGCTCAACGTTATGCCTTTGTTGATATGGAATACATTATGTCCAATGTTCCGGCCTATGAGGCTGCTCAGGAACAATTAAACCAGATGTCGGAGCAGTGGGAGCAGGAGATTCAATCTGTGTATGCTGAAGTGGAGAAGCGTTACAAAAATTATCAGAAAGAGAGTGTTTTTCTTTCAGGGGAAATGAAGACCCAGCGGGAAAATGAAATTATAGAGTTGGAAAACAACGCCAAACAATTGCAAAGGCAGTATTTTGGTCCCGAAGGAGAACTGATGAAACGGCAGGAGGCATTGTTGAAACCTATTCAGGAAAAAGTGAACGAAGCCATCCGGAGTATAGCCGACAGAGACAATTTAGATGCCGTTTTCGATATGGCCGGGAATATGGGTGTTGTTTATGTGAAACCACGCCAGAATATTAGCGATGAGATTCTAAAAGAACTCGGTTTCGGAAATTAAGAAAACTCAATATTAAGAATAGACCGTTAGATTTTTAGATCTAAGAATTAAATTTATTCGTATGGTGTTGAAAGTATGCATTTTAACACAAGGCGATTTTTGGATGTAAACTTCCGGTTCAACGGGTTTTGCAAAAGTTTAACGGATTATAATATTAAAAATCAAAATAGAAAAGAAGAGTTTATTATGAGAAGAATTACAATTACATCTTTGATAATCGGATTGCTGTTTTTGAGTATCGGAATGAATGCACAAAATCTGAAATTCGGACACGTAAATGTTCAGGAAGTGATGCAGGTAATGCCGGAATTTAAGCAGATGCAGCAGGATATGGAAGGAGAATACGAACGCCTGGAAAATCAACTTGCTACGATGCAGGAAGATTATAAAAAGATGGAACAGGAATATATGGAATCTGCCGAGTCTCTAAGTGCCGTTGTTCGTCAGCAGAAAGAACAAAAACTGATGGAGACTTCACAGAAAATTCAGGCGTTTTACCAATCCACTCAACAGCAATTGTCTCAAAAGCAACAACAACTTCAGCAGCCCATTCAGGAAAAACTGATGAAGGCAATTGATGAAGTTGGTGCAGAAGGCGGATTTATTTATATATTTGCTGCCAACTCAGGAGCTACTGTTTATCAGTCGGAACAGAGTGCGGATGTCACTCCTTTGGTGAAAACCAAACTGGGTCTTAATTAATCATATTAAACAAAAATAATCGAAATAAAATGAAGGTATTTAAACTATTTGCCGTTGTTTTGCTCGTTGCGTTGTCAGCGGCTACTTCTTCTGCACAGGATTTAAAATTCGGTCATTTGAACGTTCAGAAACTTATTACCGAATTGCCCGAAAAGCAGGCAGCTGATACTCAACTGCAGGCTGAGGCTAAAAAACTGCAAAGTCAGTTGCAGGTGATGAGTCAGGAACTGGATGACAAATATTCTAACTACATGGCTCAACGCGATTCAATGTCACAATTGATTCGTTCCACCAGGGAGAAAGAAATTCAGGATTATGATCAGCGCATCCAAAATTTCAATAAACTGGCACAACAATCTTTGTCACAGAAAGAACAAGAGTTGCTTCAGCCAATCATTGAGAAAGTTGAAAAGGCTATTCAGGCTGTAGGTGAGGAGCAGGGTTTTATCTACATATTTGATGTAAGCTCACAGGTAATTCTTTACAATTCAGACCAAAGTGTGGATTGCGAAGAACTTGTTAAATCTAAGCTGGGAACAATGTAAAAATTGTTTTTTTAGGATATATTGAAGGCCGGTAATTTTTGCCGGTCTTTTTTTGTGATAGAAGTTACCATAAAACTATTTTTTTAACTTTATCAATAAACAATAGACCGTTAGATTCTTAGAAATAAGAATTAAGTTAATTTGTATGACGTTGAAAAACTGCATTTTAACATAAAGCCACTTTTAGGTATAAACATCCGGTTCAGAGGTTTTTGCTAAAGTTTAACTGACTATTTGATTGTAATTGGCCGTTAAAAAAGGCTTAAACGTTGAGACGCAATGACGTAAAGTTTTTAAAATTTGGGAGTTGTGGTTTGTTTGTTTGTTTGTTTGTTTGGTTTTGTAATGATTTGGTAATTAGCTGAATGGAAAAGTTTAACGGAGCGTTGAATTATATTAGTTCTAAATAAATCATTGGTGTCCGGTTAAAAAAAGAGATTGCTTCACTACTTTCGCAATGAAAGGTTTTAAAATGACATCAGTGTGAAATGAATACAGCAATTCTTAATGAGTAATAAAGGAGAATTACGTGGATAAAGACCGAGTAGCAAATAAAGGGTCGATTGGGGTATTTGACTCAGGTTATGGAGGCCTCACCATTTTAAATGAATTTCTGAAAGAATTTCCGGATTACGATTTTACTTATCTGGGAGACAATGCTCGTACTCCTTATGGAACCAGATCGTTTGATATGGTTTACCAATATACCCGCCAGTCGGTGATGCGCCTTTTTGAAATGGGGTGTCAGTTGGTAATTCTGGCCTGTAACACTGCTTCGGCAAAGGCATTGAGAACCATTCAGCAAAATGATTTAGTTGGCTTCGATTCTACCCGAAGGGTGCTGGGAGTGGTGAGACCGAGTGTGGAAAAAATCGGAGAGGTTTCCCGAAACGGCCATGTGGGAGTAGTGGGAACCACGGGGACGGTGCAGTCTTTGTCTTATCCGCTGGAAATTCAGAAGTTGTTTCCGGGAACGGTAGTGGCCCAACAGGCTTGTCCAATGTGGGTGCCCCTGGTGGAGAACGACGAACGCAACACACCGGGCGCTGAATACTTTGTGAAACGCGATTTAACGCGGTTGTTTGAGCAGGATAATCAAATTGATACGTTGATACTTGGTTGTACACATTATCCGTTGCTGTTACCCGTTATTGAGCGTTTTATCCCGGCAGGAGTGCGGGTAATGTCTCAGGGAACCATTGTTGCTCAAAGCCTGAGAGAGTATTTGATCCGTCATCCCGAAATGGACGCACGATGCACTAAAAATGGAACCTGCCGTTTTTTTACCACCGAAAATCCTGCCAAGTTCAATGAAGCTTCGGCTGTTTTTCTGGAACAGCCGGTTGACTCGAGTAGAATTGAATTGTAATCACTCTAGGATAGTCGACATCAACAGATTATTTGTCAATCCGGCTGATGAATGCCTCAAATCAAAAGGTCGGGGGCAACAATGCTGGTGGAAACTAAAGCTTTCTCCTGTTTTATCTTTTAGGGTTGCGGCACGATCCAAAAAGGCTTAAATAATGAAGTTTGTGATAATTTCTGCGGATGGGGATTATTCTTCTTTATACCATCCGGAATACATTAAATAATTGTTGGCGATTTTATTAATCATTTCGCTGGTTTGCTCCGGTTCTATGTCTTTTACTTTTTTTGCCGGAACCCCTGCATAAACGCTGTTGGATTCTACTTTTGTTCCCGAAAGGATTAATGAATTGGCTGCAATGATGGAGTTGGAGCCAATAACGGCATGATCCAAAATGGTGGCGCCCATACCCACAAGTACATTGTCTTCTATTTTGGCCCCATGGATGGTCACATTGTGTCCTACCGAAACATTGTTGCCAATTTCGATGGTTGATTTCTGGTAGAGTGTATGCAGCACCGAACCGTCTTGTATGTTTACTTTATTACCAATGCGAATGCTGTTAACATCGCCTCTCAATACGGCGTTAAACCATATACTGCAGTCGTTTCCTATTTCCACATCGCCTACCACCGTAGCGTTTTCTGCTAAAAATACGTTTGTTCCAATTTTGGGGGTAAACCCTCTTACTGATTTTATTAATGCCATGATTTATAATTAATGTAATAAGATTAAACTTTATGTTGTGAAAAAATGTTAACCTTTAAGGTAAATGTCTTTTCGGAATGCAAATATAAATGACCTGTTGAAAAACACCTCAGAATTACCAAAAATCTGATTAAAATCAACTTCATGTATTTATATAGTCTATAACTTTACTTGATATTTACAAGGTTAACTCCGGGACACAATGAAAGGTTCTGGCGTTTTTTTTATTTAACACTTTCTATTTCTCTGAACTTTATTTCAGGAATTTGAAAGAAAATCAGAAACTCGCGTTGTTATGGCTAAAAAGTCAAAAGTAATTGAAAAAGAGGAGGTTGTCGTTAGATTCTCCGGCGACTCCGGTGATGGGATGCAGCTGACAGGCTCTCTGTTTTCTTTTTCATCTGCAATTTATGGTAACGATATTTCTACATTCCCGGATTTTCCTGCCGAGATAAGGGCGCCTCAGGGTACTATTGGTGGTGTTTCAGGATTCCAGGTGCATTTTGGGCACAGCGAGGTTTTTACCCCCGGTGACAATGCGGATGTTCTGGTAGCTATGAATCCTGCGGCTTTAAAGGCCAATCTTGAGTGGCTTAAGCCCGGTGCGACCATTATTATTGATGTGGACAGCCTTGATGATAAGAATCTGGCCAAAGCCGGTTATAAAAGTGATGATCCTATCGAGGAAGACAATCTTTCCAGCTACAACATTATTAAGGCACCAATCACAACGATGACCAAAACCAGCCTTAAAGATATGGGACTGGACAATAAAACCATTCTTCGCAGCAAGAATATGTATGCTTTGGGTCTGGTATTCTGGTTGTTTAACCGGCCATTGGAAAATACAGAGAAGATTCTGAAAGAAAAATTCGGTAAAAATCCACAAATAGCCGAAGCCAATATAAGGGTGCTTGAGGCCGGTTACAATTATGGTGTCATTATTCAAGCCGGAACGCCTTCGTACCATATTTCGCCCGCCGATATTCGTAAAGGGACGTATCGTAATCTAAATGGGAACAAGGCTATTGCATGGGGTTTTCTGTTGGCTGCGGAAAAAAGCGGTCTGGAATTATTTTTGGGCTCATATCCAATTACTCCGGCCACCGAAATTCTTCAGGAGTTGTCGGCAAGGAAAGATTTGGGTGTAAAAGTTTTTCAGGCTGAAGATGAAATTGCCGCTATTTCTACGGCTATCGGAGCCAGTTTTGCTGGTGATTTGGCTATAACGACGACGTCTGGACCGGGATTGGCTCTAAAAGGAGAAGCTCTGGGACTTGCGGTTATGGCCGAGTTGCCTCTGGTGGTGGTGAATGTTCAACGGGGAGGCCCCAGTACCGGACTGCCCACAAAAACCGAGCAATCGGACCTGATGCAGGCGCTTTATGGCAGAAATGGTGAGAGCCCGTTGGTGGTGATGGCTGCCAGCTCGCCCGTGAATTGTTTTGATTATGCTTTTTACGCTGCCAAGGTTGCTATTGAGCACATGACTCCTGTGATTCTTTTGTCTGATGGATTTCTGGCTAACGGAACGCAGCCCTGGAGAATTCCGGAAGACGGTGAATTTCCTGAAATTATTCCTCCCTTTGTGGAAAAACCTGCTGATGAATGGAATGTGTACGATAGAGATCCAAAGAAACTTAATCGTTATTGGGCGCTGCCCGGTACACCTGGTTATCAGCATCGCATTGGAGGACTGGAAAAAGATTTTCTTACAGGTGCCGTTTCTTATGACCATCATAATCACGATAAAATGGTGAAAATACGGCAGGAAAAAATTGACAGAATAGCTGATTTTATTCCTCCGTTGGAAATTCATGGTGATGAGGATGCAGACCTACTGATAGTCGGGTGGGGAGGAACTTTTGGTCATCTTTATACTGCTCTGGAAGCTTTGCATGAAGAAGGGGAAAAAGTAGCCCTTGCGCATTTTAGCTACATCAGTCCGTTGCCCAGGAACAGTTATGATGTACTGAAGAAATATTCTAAAATTGTGGTTTGTGAGTTAAATCTTGGTCAGTTTGCTTCCTATCTGAGAAGTCAGCACCCTGACATAAAGCTCCATCAGTACAACAAAGTTGAGGGATTGCCATTTACCGTGGCCGAATTAAAAGATCATTTCAAGAAACTATTGGAGGAATAAATCATGGCTGAAAATACAAAACAAGCTTTTCTGCAATTTAAGAGCGATCAGAATGTTAGGTGGTGTCCCGGATGTGGTGATCATGCCATTCTTAATGCCATCCAAAAAACGATGGCCGACATGGAAGTACCCAAAGAGGATGTCGCGGTGATTTCCGGAATCGGGTGCTCTTCACGTTTGCCCTACTATATGAATACATACGGTTTTCACACGATTCACGGCCGGGCCTCTGCAATGGCCTCCGGGGTGAAGGTGGCCAATCCTAAGTTACAGGTATGGCAGATTACCGGCGATGGCGATGCCCTGGCCATCGGAGGGAATCATTTTATACACACTATTCGACGGAATATCGATCTGAATGTGATTTTGTTTAACAATCAGATTTACGGATTGACCAAAGGACAGTATTCACCAACATCTAAACGGGGATTTGTTTCCAAAACGTCGCCTTTTGGTACCATCGAATATCCTTTCCGCCCGGGAGAGTTAACCATTGGAGCCCGCGGATATTTCTTTGCAAGAACTATTGATAAAGAAATTAAACTTTCGGTGAGTGTGATGACAGCTGCCGCCCGGCATGAAGGGACTTCGATTGTTGAGGTGTTACAGAACTGTGTGATTTACAATAATAACACGCATCAGGAAATTACCGATAAAGCGCATAAAGACGACCGGACCATTATTCTGGAGCATGGAAAGCCCATGATTTTTGGCAAAGAACGAAATAAAGGCCTGAAGCTTGAAGGGATTACCCTTAAAATAGTGACCATTGGTGAAAATGGAATAACCGAGAAGGACATTCTTGTTCACGATGCACATTGCGACGATCCTACCATTCAATTAAAACTGGCAGATATGGAGTATCCGGATTTTCCCGTTGCACTTGGGGTGATTAGAGATGCAAAAGCTCCCGTATATGATCAGTGTGCCCGATTGCAAATTGATCAGATTAAAGAGAAATCAAAGATTAAAACTTTCCATGACCTCGTTACAACAGGGGATGTGTGGGAGGTGAAATAAAACCATTATCAAACAAAACTCTGTGAAGCCGTTGTGAAAAGCAATTTGAATAATGGCTGGCATCGGATCCAGCCATCTCATCATTAGGCCTTTGTGCTTTGGCTTCTTGTAACGAATAATTTTTAAAAAATAACGGTGAGGATCTTTATTGATCCTCACCGTTTTTTGTGAGAAAAGAATAACTGCCGGCCATTAAGGTGAAATGGATGAAAGGGAAGAGATTTTTAGCGGGATTGGCTTACACTTGCATTATTCTCAGGTTAAATGCATTAACAATCAATTGCTCTGATTTTTCTTTTGTTGTTTATCAAATAGATTCACCGCATGAGCAATCTGATCCTGTTTACCTAGAATATAAACAATGTCGTCTTTATAAACATTGGTCTGTGGACCGGGATGGTCAATGAGTTGGTCATTTCGTTTGATTGCCACAACGGTAACGCCAAAAGTCGCCCGGAAATCCATTTCGGATAGGGAGTGCCCGGCAACGGGAGAATTCTCGGCAACCCGGAGGGCTGATATTTCCAGGTTAGGCAAATGACTGAGAATTGATTTTCGCGGACGTTTTTTTATGTCTCTGACCAGGCCGTAGTTGTTTTTCCGGATTTCTCCGATGGTGACTTCAATATCATCCCGGGGCATCAGGAATTTATTCAATACCCGTTCAAACATTTCGATGGCCGTTTCAAACTCCTCCGGTAAAACCTGAGTGGCTCCTGCCCGGTACAAGTCCTCTGCATCATCAATCTGCTTGGTTCTTACGATAATGGGAGCATGACGATTTAGGTGTCGGACTTTTTCGGTAATTGAAAGGGCCGTGACCAGGTCACCAATAGATATTACAATGACTCCTGCCGTTTGGGCGTGTGCCTTTTCAAGGATGGGAAGGTTTTGTGCATCGCCGTAGAGCACCTTTTCGCCTTTTAGTTGTCGCGCTTTAACAATCGCAGGGTCGAAAATTATTGATAGATACGGAATTTTTACGTGCCTTGCCATAACCGAAACACTCTGGATTCTGGGATCCTTGCCTATCAGCAGCAAATGGTTTTTCAGATTTGGTATTTCAATTTGTTTGAGGGGGAACAGCCCTTCCACAAACTTCTTGGGCAGGGGGAGTTTCATTACGGCATTGGACAGTGGCCGGGCTATCATGATCATAAAGGGAGAGAAGGACATGGTAACAACTGCCACGGCCAGGAATATTTGGTAATAATATTCCGAGATGAGATTGTAGCTGTCTCCCATTTTTACCAGAATGAAAGAGAATTCTCCCACCTGGGCAAGCGCAAGGCCAACAAGAACCACCCCTCGCAGGGTATGTCCCAGCACAAAAGCTGTTCCGCTTGCAATGATCATCTTAACCAGAATCACCATTACAACTGTACCCAGCACAATGCCCCAGTTATCAGCGACAAATTGCAAATCCAGAAGCATTCCGATGGAAACAAAAAAGAAAGAAGAAAAGGTATCCTTAAAGGGAATGATATGTCCAAAAGCATTGTGGCTGTATTCCGATTCGGAAATCATCAGTCCAGCCAGGAAGGCTCCAAAAGCTAACGACATGCCCAGCTCAGCTGTGAGAAACGCTACGGAAAGGCAAATAAGCAGAATACTCATCAAGAACAGCTCCTGGTTTTTTGTCATGGCAATGGCATGAAGCAGCCGGTTCATAAACCATTTGTTTCCAAAGATGACAAAAAGAATAATGCCTAAAGATTTAACGCCCATCCAGAAAACTTCAGTCAGGATGTTGTTGGTTTCTCCGCCAATGATGGGGGTAAACAAAAGCAATGGCACAAGAATCAGGTCCTGAAAGATGAGTACGCCAAGGACGGTTCGGCCATAGTTGGAAGTAATTTCAGAGCGATCCTGCAATATTTTCAATACCACAGCAGTACTACTCAAGGCTGTTAGAAAGCCTACGAAAAGGGCACCTCTGAAGTCGAGGTCGTACAGATAGGCAATGCCCATCACCAGTATGGTGGTAAAGGAAAACTGAACCAGGCCACCCCAGAAAACAGTTTTTCTGATTCTGATGAGGTGTTTGAGCGAAAATTCCAGACCGATAGTGAAAAGCAGCAGAACTACACCCACCTCGGCCAGAACTTCTATGTTTTCCACATCGTGGATTATTCCTGTGAGGTGCGGGCCCGCTAAAACCCCCGTCAGCAGATATCCGACGATAGAGGGAACTTTAATTTTTGTAAATAC
This sequence comes from Marinilabilia sp., assembly GCF_016278715.1. Classification (GTDB taxonomy): domain Bacteria; phylum Bacteroidota; class Bacteroidia; order Bacteroidales; family Marinilabiliaceae; genus Marinilabilia. The sequence goes on from NZ_JADQBH010000028.1 coordinate 22,114, forward strand.
AAAGTTAACCAGTGTGGAGAGGGCAAAAATGATGAGGATGTCCTTGAGTATCGTAAATTCCATAAGTCTTAACTGAAAAGATTTTCCGGTGGTCGGGAGTTTCGACTCGCTTTTGGGATGTTCTTTGAAAACCTGAAAAGATTTTTTCTTCCGACCGGTTCAGTAACAAAGATACTTGATTTTATTAATGCGGGGAGATTTTTTTTGGTGAAACATTTGTTTACCTGCTCTCGTCAATCCGCCGCTTTTTTCAAGGGCGGGTTGACGAGAAGTTGGTGCCAAAACCTTCACAACAAAATGGATTTTTGCGCTCAAGGTGCGACGCAAAAATTTGGATGAAATTGTCAATCGAAAGGAGGAGAACCGATACGCATTACTTTCTCTTCTGTCTGTCAATTTATATTTTAATCTTTAGATCGCTTCCCTTGCAATGAGCCTGTTTACAAACTTTAATTAGGTGGAGGGGAGATGATTTCCGGTCTTGCCGGGAATTATACCCCTCCTCCTTTAAGTGTTCCCTGAGCTTCTTTCATTTTTTGTATAATGCAGCAAACAAAGTCTTAAGGGGCGACACCAATGAAATTTATACTATAAACTCAAAATTTAAGCCTTTGGCAATTTCAAAGGCAAGTTCTTTATCAGCTCTGGCAAAAAGAGTCAGTTGCCTGTTGATAATCTCATTGCGTTTGGGTCCGTCAATCTGACTCATGGAACTCACAAAATTGGATATGGTGTTTTTCTTTTCCTCATCGTTCATTACTTCACGGAACAAAAGCCCGGGCTGAGTGTAATGGTCGTCATCATTTTCGTTTCGGTCATAGAAATCGGCCAAATCCGATTCCAGTTTCATGGGAGGTACTTTGTAGCTTTTATCGGCCTCAATATCATCGAAGCTATTGGGATGATAATTGGGTGCACTTCCCTGATTGCCACTAACAGTCATGGCTCCATCTCGTTGGTAGTTATGAACAGGACAGATGGGACGATTGACCGGTATTTGCTCGTAATTAGTGCCCAGCCTGTATCTGTGTGCATCAGGATAAGAGAGCAGCCGGCCCTGTAACATCTTGTCTGGCGAAACGTCTAGTCCATCAATTAAATTTGATGGATTAAAGGCGGCTTGTTCAACCTCTGCAAAATAGTTGTCCGGTACTTTATTGAGTTCCATGATTCCAACGTCAATCAGCGGGAATTCTCCATGAGGCCAGACTTTGGTGAGGTCAAACGGATTCCACCTAAAAGTTTTGGCCTGTTCTTCGGACATTACCTGTATCTTAAGATTCCATTTTGGGTAGTCGCCGCTGTCTATGGCGTTTAGCAGGTCTCGCTGTGCATAATCCGGATCTTTGCCTTTTAGCTCATCAGCTTGCTTTTCGGTAAGGGTATGATTTCCCTGTAGCGTTTTGAAATGATATTTAACCCAAACACGTTCATTCTTGTCGTTGATCATTGAAAATGTGTGACTGCCATAGCCGTTCATCTTTCTGTAACCATCCGGGGTTCCACGGTCACTAAAAAGGGTCATCACCTGGTGTAAACTCTCCGGATTCAGGCTCCAATAGTCCCAGCGCATGGTCTGACTTTGCATATTGGTTCTGGGATCCCGTTTTTGCGTATGTATGAAGTCAGCAAATTTTTTAGGGTCTTTGATAAAGAAAACGGGCGTGTTGTTGCCTACCAGATCCCAGTTCCCCTCTTCGGTGTAGAATTTAATTGCAAATCCGCGCGGGTCACGCTCTGTATCGGCACTTCCTCTTTCGCCGCCAACGGTTGAGAACCGGGCTAATACTTTACATTCATTTCCTATTTTGCTAAATAATTTGGCGCGCGTATATTTTGTGATGTCATTGGTAACTTTAAATGTTCCGAATGCTCCGGAACCGTTGGCGTGAACAACCCTTTCGGGGATTCTTTCCCGGTTGAAATGGGCCATTTGTTCATGAAGAAAGTAATCCTGAAGTAGTACTGGACCCCTGGGGCCTGCTGTCATACTATCCTGTTTTTCGCTGTATGGTCGTCCGGAAGCAGTGGTGAGTTTTTTCTTAGTCATAGCTGTAATAGTTTTTGATTAGTAATTTTGCATTGCTTTTCAAGGTACATCTTTAGGACTTAAAATTCAATATAAATATTGTGTGTTATGTGGGTTGGTAGAGTGTAATAACTCTTTACCTGTGCGGTTCAAAGTCATCAGGAAAAGAGTGACAAAAGGAAAGAAGCGTATTTGTTTCTTTATTTTTGTGGGTTTTTGGCAGACAATGTTTATCTTAATGCCAAATTAAAAAGGGCCTTAGGCATTGTAATAAAATAAGTTGACTGTTTTAAACTAAGTTATTTTGTTTTTTAACAGCTTGGAAATACCGGAATACAGGGTTATTTAATGAATTTTCAAGGAAGTTAAAGGGTAAAAGATAAAAGCTTGAGATGTCTTCTTATTTTGCGCATTGCCTTGTACGTGAATCATTTTCAGATGGTTCCCGTGTGTTATTGATTGAAGAATTGATTAACCAAACCTGGCTGAATGAAAAAATATTTATTGTATGTCACCGTTTTAGTGTTCTTTTTTTCGGGATGCGGAAAAGATGATTCAGAGCCCAATGTTGCATTGCGTGAGACATTTAAAGGAGAAGAGCTACAGTTGATGGCTTCGCGTAAATCCGGAAATTCTGAGTGGACAGCTTTGTCCGGTATTTCAGTCTCCATCAGTGAGGACGGTTTTTTCTTTACACTGAATCAAAACAACGGGAATGCTTGTGAGGGCTCTGTTGACTGGCGTTCCGAGAATGGAAAGCCGAAAGCATATTTCAAAGGTGAAAACGATACCTGCTCTTTTGATATCACAATTATTGATTATGATTCCAATCATTTGGTTGGCGAACTTTCTTGGGAGGAGAACCTTCAGGAATGGCTCTTGGTTTCCGGGACAGATAATATTAAAGGGTTGGTTGTTGACCGGGTGGGTAATCCCCTGCTGGGTGCCAGAGTGGTGGTAAAAGCATTTCATGAAAAGATAGGGGTTTTGGAGACCGATGAGTTTGGATATTTTGGGTTTAATAGTCAAACCCCCGGATTTGAAAACCTTGAAGGGGCAAACAATATAGTTGTTTACAAGGAAGGATTTGAAGATGGCAGGAGGGAAGTGTCTCCCGGAGCTCAATATTTCATGGTTTTAGATGAAGGACTGAGTGGACTGAATGAAGGCATTGTTTATGGTTATGTTTCTGATGCAGATGGTGGTGAGCCGCTGGCCGGCATTACTGTGTCTTATGGTGATGGCAGTGATGTTGTTTATACCAACTCGGAAGGATATTATGAAATCTCGGTTCCCACATCAGAAAATTCGGTGTATGCGTATGGTGAATCTCACGAGAAAAAAACAAATAGTGTATCTGTTGAAATGCAGACAGATGTTCAGGTGAATTTTTCCCTTCTTCGTTCGGGTAGTTCAATGACCGGTACTGTATTAAATATTGATGCTGTCGGGGTGGGTGACGTTCGGGTCACCTGTAAAGACCGGAACGGAGCCATTGTTGATACCTACTCAACCACTTCGGATGGAGCTTTTGTGTTTGAGCATCTCAAAGATGGAGTGTATCTGGTGTCGGTATCTGTGTCAGGGATGCAGTTTATTCCCGCACAGCAATTGGTTGCGGTATTGGGTTCTGATGTTTCGGGGGTGATGTTTAAAGGTATTGCAAATGGGAAAACCGGAATAGGCGGAAATGTGAATCATGCAATAGACGGCAGTCCGCTGGGGGGAGTTCTCGTTATTTGCGGTAGTTCTTCAGCAGTGACAGATTCAAATGGTTATTTCGTAATGGAAATCGAAGGTTCCGGAAGTATGGCAGTTACCGTTGCAAAAGATGGTTTCGATCCTCGTTATCTGCAGGTTCCTATAACTTCGGGACAGTTGGTTTACATTACGCTCTCTCTGTCTCCCACCCCTTAGTTCCACAGCCACAACAAGGCCTGATAATTCTTGATTTTCGTTTAATTTTTTTATCTTTGGGTGAAACACAACAAAATTGAAGAAAAATATTAATCCAAAAATTAGAGACTATGTCAAATTATCATGAACCGGCAGAAGAACTTTCGCAAGAGGCAAGGAATTTTTCCAGAGCCCTGAATAGTTTGAAAGAAGAAGTTGAAGCTGTTGATTGGTATCATCAGCGTGTTGATCTAACTGATGATGAGTCACTGAAAAAAATTATGGCCCACAACAGGGACGAAGAGATAGAACATGCATGTATGACCATTGAATGGTTGCGTCGCAATATGCCGGGTTGGGATGACGAACTTCGCACCTATCTCTTTACTGAAGGAGATGTTACAGAGCTAGAAGACGGTGAAGAGGAAAGTGATGAAGGAGGTTCAGATTCTTTGCGTATTGGCAAAATTGAAAAATAAGAAAATATTATGGATATTTTAAGAAAATCGATGGCTCCCATTTGTGATAAAGCATGGGAGGAAATTAATGATAGTGCAGTGGAAGTGCTGACCTCAGTGCTTTCGGCACGAAAGTTCGTGGATATTGATGGTCCGAAGGGCTGGGATTTTCCCGCTTTATCGCTGGGCCGTGTGGAAGTGCCCAAGCAGCAAAACGGAGGTGTTCAGTATGGAATTCATCAGGTATTGCCACTTGTGGAGACACGAATTCCTTTTGAATTGAATATTTGGGAATTGGATAATATTGCACGTGGCGCCAGGGATATCGACCTGGACAATATGGAGAAGGCCGCCCGTAAGCTGGCTAAATTTGAGGAAGATGCCATTTATAATGGTTTTAAGGCCGGCAACATAAAGGGAATTAAGAATTGTTCAGCCCATGATGCCCTGACGTTGCCGGATGACGATGACGAGATTATTGGCGTTATTTCGGAGGCTATTGCCAAATTGAAAGCTGCTTCTGTAGAAGGGCCATATACGTTGGTGTTGAATACTGCGTTGTGGCAACGCTTCAACTCTTCCGGAAAAGGCTATCCCTTGCGTAAGCGGATTGAAAGTCTCCTTGGAGGTTCTATCATTATGGCTCCTTATATCGAAGATGCTTATCTGGTATCTGAGCGGGGAGGAGATTTTGAATTGGTGATTGGTCAGGATATTTCCATTGGCTATGAATCGCACAATCAGAAAACAGTTCAGCTTTACTTTACCGAATCGTTCACATTTCAGTGTGTGGATCCCAATGCGGTAGTGGTGCTGAAATAGAATTTGCCTGTTCAAAGGCAGATGAGGATAATGAAAAATAAGTTTGACCGGAGGATTTTCTGTAATGAGATATTCTCCGGTTTTTTTATTAAAATAAATGAGATATCAAAAAGGACTGGTGCCTACTATCGGGGAACAGTATTCGTGTGAACTACCAGAAAGCTAAAAGCAACGGAAAATGAAAAAACCAATAGTAATCGGTTTAGGAGAGATATTGTGGGATCTTTTGCCTGAGGGGAAAATGTTGGGGGGAGCTCCCGCCAATTTTGTTTGGCATGCCCGCCAATTGGGGGCCGCCGGAGTTGTGGTCAGTGCTGTGGGAAAGGATGATGCCGGGAGGGAGATTCTTGACCTGGTTGACAAAAAAGGACTGGGCAACGCAATTTCGGTGAATGGATATCCAACCGGAACAGTGAAAGTGGAATTAATAGATGGAATTCCATCCTACCAAATTGTTGAAAATGTTGCCTGGGATTTTATTCAGGTGTCGTCGGAAACAAAACAGATAATCAGTCAGGCTTCGGCAATTTGTTTTGGCTCGCTTGCTCAGCGTTCAAAGGTGTCAGCCGATAGTATCTCTGATATTTTATCTTTAGCTCCGCAGTCGTGTTTAAAGATATTTGACATCAATCTTCGCCAGGATTTTTATAGTCAGGCAATTATTGATCGGTCTCTGAATATTGCGAATGTTTTGAAAATAAATGATGAAGAACTGACGGTTTTACAAGATTTATTGGGTATTGCGGGAAATGATGAAACGGCCTGCCGGACCCTGTTAAATGACTATAATCTTCAGTTGGTTACACTAACGAAAGGAGAAGGCGGGAGTATGCTGCTTTCCCGAAAGGAGCAGTCATTCCAGCCAACTCCCAACGTGAGAGTGAAAGATACCATTGGTGCCGGTGATTCTTTTACTGCTGCAATCGTGATGGGGTTGCTAAATGGTGATTCTTTGAAAGCAACCCATCAAAAAGCAGTTGGAATCTCCGCTTTTGTGTGTACGCAGGCCGGTGCAATGCCTGTATTGCCGGAGGATTTGTTGTATTAGATGAAGTTTTACTATTTGGCGTAACCAATGGTATGTGCCAGAATTACCTTATGCAATGGTGACAGATTCAGGACTTTCTCGAATGCCTCTTTGTCTATCCAGGCACGAACCACACATTCGAGTCCTTCCGAAGCACAAGCCAGGTAGGTGTTTTGGGCAATGAAACCGGTATTGGCATGTGATGTGGCGATGTGTTCCGGGGTGATTTCTTCAGGTTCTTTCACATCAGCTTTTTTCATATTGGCCACGTAAACGAAGTTGACCGGAGCCTTGGCCACAAAATCCTGATTTCCACAATACGATCTTAAGTCTCCTTCTTTTATGAGGTCAAGCCGATGGTTTTCAGCATTGTAAAGGTATACTCCATCCTTCAATACCACATAAAGTTCCATTTCTTGTTTGTTCATCGATGAAGGAGCAGTTCTTTTCTTCGAATCTTTGCGGTTGTATCCCCAGGCTGCCCAGCAAAGGTTGGAAAGCTGTTGATTGGTTAGCTCTTTTGAACTGAATTCGCGGCTGCTGCTGCGTTCGCTAAGGGCCTGCATTAATGGCATTCCGCCGGATTTGTCGGGTTCCGGAAGTTCGATGGGCTGAGCCCTGAGCAAGGTGGAAAGGCTCAGAAAAGATAAGATAATTAAGAAGGGTAGATTCTTCATGATTTTTTTTGTTTGTTGTTATTACTGTTCTTTTGATTGGTTTCACTGAATAACGTTTAATTTTTCTAAAAAAGCAAACAAAAAAACCGGGACAATTTTTTGTCCCGGTTATGCAGTCTAAACTTAATTCTGTGTCATGGCTTTTGTCGGCTTTAGACTTTAAGGTCTTTTCTGGAAAGGTAGAAATCAATTCGGTCTATTCCTGTTTCTTTATTCCGTTTTTCCATTTCCTCAAGCGTTTTCGGGGGGGGGACAATCACCTGGTCGCCCGGTTTCCAGTCGAGTGGTAAAGCCACCTTGTACTCATCAGAAACCTGAAGTGCTTTCAGTACCCTGAGAATCTCATCCATGTTACGTCCCACATTCAAAGGGTAGTACATAATGAGCCGGATTTTCTTTTTTGGATCGATGAAAAATACGGCACGTACCGCGGCTGTTTCAGCTTCATTGGGCTGCAACATTCCGTATTTTTTCGATACCGACATATCCAGGTCTGCGATGATTGGGAAATCAAAATAAACGCCGGTTTTCTCTTTGACGTTTGAAACCCATCCCAGGTGGGCATGAATACTGTCAATACTCAATCCGAGCAATTCGGTATTCAAAGCATCAAATTCCTTTTTCCGTTGTGCAAAACCACTCATTTCGGTAGTACATACCGGGGTAAAGTCGGCAGGATGCGAGAAAAAAACAATCCATTTGTCTTTTGCAAAATCAGATAATTTGATTTGGCCTTTAGTTGTGTTTGCAGTAAAGTCAGGTGCCTGATCGCCGATGCGGGGCATTGAGTAAAACTCTTGTTTTTGTACTTCCTGGTTTTCCATCTTAATTACTTTTATGGGTTATAGAATAATGTTTTTTAGTAATTGATGAAACAAATTTATGTGAACAAAGGTTCGTTATCAAATCGATTGTATCCATACCGTATAGATGGAAGTTATATTACTTGTCGAACCCAAAAAGGTTGAGCATTTTGTAAAAAATATCTGTGTTTTTCATTACACCGGTAAAATGTTCAGCACCCGGACCAACGGCAAACACAGGAACCATGATGCCGGTATGGTTGGTTGTAGTGTACATGGCACGGATTTTTCCTTTTTCAAAATCACCTGATTCAATAGACATGCCACCTGTTTCATGGTCAGCAGTCACAATTATCAATGTCTCTCCATCCACGGCAGCCAACTCAAGGGCTTTGCCTACTGCTTTGTCAAAATCCAGCATCTCTTTAATGATGTACGCAGTGTTGTTTTCATGTCCGCCCCAGTCAACTTGTGAACCTTCCACCATCAGGAAGTAGCCTTTTTCCTGTTGACTTAAAACTTTAATGGCTTTTTCGGTTCCTTCCTGAACAAGATTGCCCCGTTCGGGGTAAGCAGGATTGTGTTTTTGGGCTGTGAGAATAGCCATAGGTGCTTTGCTTATGCCGGGTGCCTGACGAATGGAATCAAGAACAAGGTAGTTTTTTTCTCTGAGTTCGTCCAATAGGTTGCGCCCGTCTTTTCGTTCTTCGAAAAAGCTTTTTCCGCCTCCGATAAAAATATCAATGTCGGTTTTGAGAAAGTCGGCTGCGATTTCTTCGTAGTTGTTTCTCGATATATTGTGAGCAATGAATGAGGCAGGGGTAGCATGGGTAATGGCTGAAGAAGAAACCAGTCCTGTTGCTTTGCCATTTCTTTCGGCAATCTCAAGAATGGTGGTGATGGGTTTGCGGTCCATATCAACTGCTATGGCGCCATTGTAGGTTCGTTGGCCTGAGGAAAGTGCTGTTCCTCCGGCAGCCGAATCGGTGATGTAGTTATCTGCGCTTTGGGTGGTTGAAAAACCGGAATAAGGAAGATTGGTGATGTTGAGAGCCCCCCCGTTGGCTGTGTAAGCGGCGAAAAGCTGAGTTGTTCCCATGCCGTCAGCGATCATCAGAATAATATTTCGTGGCTTTGTTCCGGGGGGGATAACTTCAACCGGTAGTTTGAAGACCTGGTGCTTTTCAAGGTTGACATAGGTCTCTTTTAAGTTTTTTTTGTCTTTGTAATCTTCCTGAGCTGTGACTCCTAAAGTAATGACGAAGAATAGCAGTATGGACAGTATTTTTGATTTCATAAGGATGTAATTTTTTTAATTTTTTGGCTATTTCTTTTGACTAAATGTACCCGTAAAATTGCTCCTTTTATGTAGTAAAAACAATAATTTTACCTAAAAGGTTTGTTAATAAATTGAGAACAATATTCATATTTGCTTGTTTTTTAGTTTAAGGTTGCTTAAAATCGCTTTTAAAATCGTTTAATGCATGTCTGTTTCTGTTGATAATTTTTTAAAGAATGTATATCTGTTGAATCAGGAAACAGGTAGCCCGGTGACCAGCAGTCATCTCGCCGGGCGACTCGAAATATCTGTTGCTGCAGTAACAGATATGGCCCGGAAGCTGGGAGCCCAGGGGTTGTTGGATTACAGACCATACAAAGCCTTGACCTTAATGCCTGCCGGGAAAGAAGTGGCTCTGAAAATTGTTCGCAAGCATCGGTTGTGGGAACTTTTTTTGTACGAAGTTCTGAAAATGGATTTGATGAGTGTGCATGAAGAGGCAGAAAAGCTGGAACATCATACTTCTGATGACTTGATGGAACACATTAATCGTTTTTTGGGACATCCCGATTTTGACCCACATGGCGATCCCATTCCGGGAATCGGTGGTCGTATTCCCTCAGAAAAAGGAGTGGTGCTGCTTCGGGAAATCGGAGAAGAAGAAGCGTGTATTGTAGCAAAGTTGAGGTACCGGAACGCTGAAACTTCAGAGATGTATGATCGGTTTGGATTGAAAAAGGGGATTCGTCTAAAGGTTGTCAGGATGTTCCCGTTTGATGGAAGCATTGAGGTAGAGTTTCCAGGAGGGAGAGAGGTTGTGCTTTCAGAAAAGCTGGCACAGAATATTTTTTGTATAAAACAATAGTGGGAGAGGAAAGTAGCCCGGTTAGCAGTCAGTAGTATGATTTTCCGGCATTGACATACCCGGGAAACGAATGCGACCATATAAGTGGCACATGTTAAGGAGGTAAAGTTGCTTGTTGAATAAAAGATAAAAAAATAGCTGTATGGATTGGAATAATTTATGGTTTGCTTTTGGATTGACACTTTTTGCTGGTTTATCAACAGGAATCGGTAGTGCAATGGCATTTTTTGCCAAGCGAACCAATACCCGGTTTTTATCCATCAGTCTCGGTTTCTCGGCAGGTGTAATGATTTATGTTTCGTTTGTAGAAATTTTTGCCAAGGCCAAAGCGTCTCTTTCTGATGCATTAGGGCATGAAGGGGGAACATGGCTGACGGTGGCCTCTTTTTTTCTGGGAATAATATTTATTGCGGTGATTGACCGGTTCATCCCCAGGGGTGAGAATCCTCACGAAATGGAGATGATTGAGAATATGAATACCGAACAACGCAAGCAGAATAAAGATCGTCGTCTTATGCGAATGGGTGCTTTTACAGCTTTGGCCATAGGAATTCACAACTTCCCGGAAGGTTTGGCCACATTCACGGCGGCAATGAACGATCCAAATCTGGGTATTGCCATTGCTGTTGCCATTGCCATTCACAATATTCCTGAAGGAATTGCGGTTTCTGTTCCGGTATATTATGCGACCGGAAGTAAGAAAAAGGCCTTTACATTAAGTTTTCTTTCCGGATTATCGGAACCTATTGGGGCTATTATCGGGTATTTTCTGTTAATGCAGTTTATGAGCCCGCTGGTATTTGGAATTGTTTTTGCTGCGGTGGCGGGGATTATGGTTTTTATAAGTATTGATGAATTGTTGCCTGCTGCCCAGGAATATGGTGAACACCATTTGTCTATTTACGGACTAATTGCCGGAATGGGAGTGATGGCAGTAAGTTTACTGATGTTTATATAAAATTATGAGAAGAGAAGAACGATATAAAAAAACCATTGAGTGGTTTCAGGAGAATATGCCCGTTGCAGAAACAGAACTACATTTCACAAGCCCATTTGAGTTGCTGGTGGCTGTAATTTTATCTGCTCAATGCACAGATAAAAGGGTCAATATTATTACTCCTGCTGTTTTTGAACTATGGCCTACAGAAAATGAGCTTGCTGATACCACCCCGGAAGAGGTCTTTGAGGTGATTCGCAGTTGTAGTTATCCCAATAATAAAAGCAAGCACCTGGTTGGAATGGCCCGTATGCTGAGGGATGACTTTGGTGGGATTGTGCCGGACGATATCAAAGAGCTTCAAAAACTTCCGGGGGTAGGGCGTAAAACGGCCAATGTAGTTGCTTCTGTGGTGTATCAGAAACCTGCTATGGCTGTTGATACGCATGTTTTTCGGGTGTCAGACAGGATTGGACTGACTGTTAAGGCTAAAAACCCGTTGGAGGCCGAAAAGCAATTGGTTAAATACCTGCCCGAAGAGTTATTGTCCATTGCCCATCACTGGCTTATCCTGCATGGCCGTTATGTTTGTTTGGCACGGAAGCCTAAATGTGAGCCGTGTGGGCTGAAAATGTGGTGTAAATATTATTTGAAGAATAATGCAGCAAAAGAGGTGCAATAGCCCTATTTTTATAAAAGATTAAGGCTAAGACTGAGACTAAGAGAAATTGCATGAGTTTTTTACTCAACCTCAGTCTCAACCTCAGCCTTTTTTGCCGATGTAGCTCAGTTGGTCAGAGCAGCTGTTTCGTAAACAGCAGGTCGGCGGTTCAAATCCGCCCATCGGCTCAATATTTTATTACTTCCCGGTTAAAGACCGTGATTTGAAGAAGCCAATGATTTCCTTGAGCTGTTCCGTCTGACATGAGCCTTCGTCGGCACTGGATGCGGGTTTTTTACTGGAAGCAGCGTTTTGTTGCGAAATGTCATTAAACTGTTGCATTGCTTTGTTTACCTGCGAAACCCCTGCACTTTGCTCAGAACCGGCTGCATTTATTTCCTGTACCATTTGCGTGGATTGCCCGATCTTAGGAATCACTTCGTCCATTAAGGCGCCTGCCTCGCTGGCAAGACTAAGATTTTTGTTGCTTAACCTCGCGATTTCAGTTGCTGCCAGTTTTCTTTTTTCAGCAAGTTTCTGCACTTCGGTTGCAATCACCTAAAAATCTTTTTCCTGCTCTCCTGCACTGGAGGCTTCTCCTGCTGCATTGAGCGCCAATAGATTGGTTTGAAAGGCGATGTCGTTGATGATAGAGATTTTATGGGCGATATCCGCACTTGCTTCTACAGTCTCTTTTGATTTGGTGCCCACATCCCGAATCAACCGTGCGGCTTCTGCGGTAACTCCCTGGTTTTTGGGATTTTATTTGCTACATCAATCATCATGGTTATTGTTCCCTGTCTTTACATGGTGCTGGAGGATCTAATGATGTTAAAACGGATTAAAATGTATTTAAGAAGAAAAACAGAAGGCAGAAAAACTGAAAGTACGAAGTTCACAGCTGGGATGAATTTGATTTTTTCATTCTGAGAAAAAACCAAACGACTGAAAATGTCTTTTAAACGCTATATTATTAGTGTGTTATGGGGTGGGTTAAATAAAAGGGTTGCTTTTCGATATCGTCGAAAAACAACCCTAAAGTTCTTTAATGAAACAAGCAACCTACCACAGTTTTGCCGGGTACTCTCCTTTTTCAATCAGTTGATTGAGGCTTTCCTGAACGATGGGTTTGTCCTCCTGATAGGTTACTCCAAACCATTTGGCATCGTTATCAATAACCAGTGTGGACGCCTCATCTGCTTTAATGAGTTCGTCTGCTTTTATATTGAAATAGTATTCAGATTTCATTTCTTTGCCCTTTTCTTTCAGGAATTTAATGAATCCTTGTTCCAGTTCATTAAAGAAGGAGGGTTTGAATATCCAGAAATTCATGGAGACAGGTTCATTACCGGTTAATTCTGTTTTGCTGTCCCCTTCGTAGAAGTATATTTTGCTATTTTCCCAACCTATTTTTGTGCGTTCGATCACCTCTTTGAGGTATCCTTTGCTGTCGGTTTCACAAACTCCGCGTGAAACAGTGCCATGTTCCGAAAGTGTGTTTTTTAAAGCATAACCAATCATGGCATATTCATTTTCTGCCGTGTGGTTGTTGATGAAGTCCACGGCACTTTTATATGCTTTATGACCGT
>NZ_JADQBH010000301.1 GCF_016278715.1 Marinilabilia sp.
GTTTTCGGATTGCCCAATTACAAATCCGGTGATGAAAGTCGTTTTGCAGTATCCGCAAACAAACAGGTTGCCGGGAAACTGTCTTTCTACGATAATGCCCTTGAAGATTATGCCGAAGAAGGTGAAATTGCCACTGATTTAAGCACAGATGAAACCGGATTCATTGAGGCAACCAGGAACTTTCTTAACGACCCTTCAAATGCTCATATAAACGTAATAATGTGGTCGTGGTGTGACATTGCCGGGCATGATGTATCCGGGAACTATTTGCCGGGAATGACACAATTAATAGCAGAATATGGGAAAAATGGCTCCAAAATCGGTGATCAGGAAGGACAACGGGCCAATCCTGTTCATTTTATTTTCATGACCGGACATGCAAATGGCAACGACAATATTGGCGAAGGTAAGCCGGAAAACCAGGCGGCACTAATAAACAATTATTGTCTGGAGAATAAACAGTTCTGCCTTGATTATTACAGTATCGACACCCACGACATCGCAGGAAATTATTGGAAAGATACCAATGACAATGGTTACTCCAAAAGCTATGGAGGCAACTTCTACATTGATTGGCAAGACAAGCAGGACTCCGGCGTCGGCTACTGGCAGAACAGATTATCCCCAAATGGAGAAGTCGCCTATGGCGAGCACAACACACAACACATTACAGCCAACCGAAAAGCCATTGCATTTTGGTGGATTTTAGCCCGGTTGGCCGGCTGGGATGGCGAAACCGAATAAAAAAAACAACCGACCACTGCCTAAACAGTTGGCCGGTTGCCCACTCATCCACTAAACCCAAAACCCTTTTATTATTTGGGTACTCTTTTACTCTTATTGGAATTTTAAAAAAACATCACACTGCGTAACTACCTTCACGATCCCTCAACATTTCCTGCAACTTCTTACGGGTAAAAAATATCCGACTTTTAACGGTTCCAATGGGAAGTTCAAGTTGTTCAGCAATTTCTTTGTATTTATAACCATCGGTGTGCATTCTGAAGGGAATTCTGAAATCATCATCCAGTTGCTCGATGTACTGATTCATTTCAGTTACCGAATGTACCATTTCGGGTGTTTCTGAAGCATAGTTCTTTTTAAAAGCATGTTTAAATGCGTCGTCTGAACCGTCAAAGGTATTTCTGGTTTTTTGATTTCGACGATAGTTATTAATAAAGGTATTTTTCATGATGGTAAACACCCATGCTTTAAAATTGGTATTGGCCACAAACTGGTTACGATAAGTGAGCGCTTTCAGAATAGTTTCCTGCAACAAATCATGCGCATCATCGTCATTAGAAGTTAAACTAAGGGCAAAATACAAGAGTTTATCCTGAAGCCCCAAGAGTCTGTTGTTAAACTGAATTGATGTCATGGTGTATGATTTTTAATTGTTTTTTCTGTCTAACAAATATATTAAATAAATAAACGATTGCAAAAAATCCTTCGTCTATTCATTTGTCTTATTTGTAACTTTTCTAAATAAGCCATTCTCTATTTAGTTGATTTTCTGATGCTTTGTTCTTCCACAAACAAGAAAATCTAAATTACGAAAATATAGAAACAAAGTCAAGCCCTAAAAAAGTTAAACAACAAAATCACCAAAGACATTAACAGTTTAATACATTGTTTAAAATGATTATAGTTTCTTGGGGGGGGCAAAATCATGATGTTCCAACGGACTTTCTTCCACCACGCCTTCTTTTTTCTTACGAGATGAGAACCAACGTTCCAAAGCAGTTTTCATCCAGGTACCTTTGATTAATGTATAAGAAATAGCCAAAGAAAGCAGCATAACAGCAACCCCATACAATTCTTGTACTTCATACTCAGAGAAATCCCAAATAATTACTTTCCGTGCCAAAGCAATCATCGCCACTAAAAGCACAATTTCCACATGGATCTTTTCCTCCTCAAGGAAAGCCTTCACTGTGTCGAGTAATTCTATTCCAATCAGAATAATGAGAAACAATCCAAAAAGCGACTGCAGGCGCTGGGCATTAAAAAAAGTTTCAGGCCCTGTAATGGCGCCCAATACAACGTTAAGAATGATGTTGACCGTGCTAACTAAAAGAATCAGCGACATAACAAAAAGGAGAAGAAAGATAATTCCTTTTTGAAGTATTCTAACATATTTGAGCATAGTGTAAAAGTTTTAAAATTAAAGGATTATAAAACTGGACCACTGCTGTCCGGTCAAAAAAAAGAGTGCTTTACTCCAATATAACGGGCAACAGTGATTTTAGAGGTCATAAGTTATACATTTAAGGTCAAATCATTCACCTTTCAGCAGAAAAAATGTACTTTTAACAGCTGACACAATAGCGCGTTGGTTTACTCCAACTGCTAACAAAAATTGCATCAATCCAAAATAATACTTATCAGGAATGGTACCATTTCAAACAGAAGAAGCCAATCTGATTTTTGAAATTGCCTCCTTTCGCCCTCAGTTATTCGGAAACAGGGATCTAAACGAAGAAGGGGCAAATAAAGCTTATCGGTTTGCCGCCAGAAACGGGCTGGTTCCCTGGATATATTACAAACTTAACAGTAACGATTCCAAAGGGGTTCAATGGCCGGACAGCATTCAACAGGCCATGCGGATGCAATATCTTCAAACTCTGGTAATGAACCAGCAAAAGTGGAAAGTGTTCAGAGAAATCAGGGAATTGGCAAATGCAGAGGGTATTCAGGTGATTCCACTCAAAGGCACAGCGCTGGCCTTCAGCCTTTATCCTGAAGAAGCACTACGCCCCATGGGAGACCTGGATATTCTGGTACCTCCGCATCAGGTGTACGATCTCAGGGACCTATTATTGAACAAGGGAGCCAAACCGTTACATGTACCCATTTCTGACCTTCATGATAAAGTTCACGCACACATATCGGCGCTCACCTGGCAAAACATAATGATTGAACCTCATCAAAGACTCTTTGCACTGGGTAGTGTAATGAACCTGAAGGACATTGACCTTTTTCAACACACCCAAAAGATCCCGGCATATCCTGAGGTGCAGATATTTGAAGACCGAATGCAGGCCTATCATCTTTCCACACATGCTTTTAAAGGATATAAAATGGGGGGGATGCGTTTGGGATGGTTACTTGACATTGCACTAATTCTACAAAGCAACCAGCGCAACAATGATTTTATCCCCTCTGTACTTGCACTGAATCCCAAAGCAAAAAAAGAAATACTGGCTCCTTTTCAGTGGGCATCGCTCTTGCTGAATGAGGAACCTGCAACACAACTTGAGATACCTTTCCCCGACGAGATATTATTCCATGAAGAACAAGAGCCGGGCAAAAAGCATAAAACAATGGTGGCCCAGGAAATAATGGGACTTCCGGGCATTCACAACAAAGCAAAAATGCTGTTTCGCGAATTCTTTCCACAGAAATCCTATATGGACTATCAATACGGCAAGCATCGGGGAACCGAGCTTCTGAAACTATACCTGAAAAGAATTGCCGGCCTTAGTTTGCCAGAAAATCGATAATTTTTTTCACCCCGTCGCGAAGATTTCCGGTTGCCAGCTTTAGATTCAGATCAAACTCTTCATGAGTGGGAATTCCCGAATCCATCAAATCTGTTACAGCTTTCACACAAAACAAAGGAATTTTGTGTAATCGGGCAACCCAGGCCACAGCTGCAGCTTCCATCTCTTTTATCT
>NZ_JADQBH010000229.1 GCF_016278715.1 Marinilabilia sp.
CCCGCAAAATATTAATGCTGCTGTCTGGAATGACTGTTAATTGGCTGCTATTACCTTTTGATTTTGACTTCAACGGTAAAGCACAGGAAGCTAACACCAAGGCAGGTGCTTCGCCAATCTTCAACCTTGGAACTTCTTTGCTTTCCAGTTTCTCAATGACGGGATTGGACATGGATTGGTCTTCCTGGATGACAAAAATTTCTTCATTGGTACATACCCCCTTTTCTTCAGATATTTCTTCCTG
Organism: Marinilabilia sp.; assembly: GCF_016278715.1. Lineage (GTDB taxonomy): Bacteria > Bacteroidota > Bacteroidia > Bacteroidales > Marinilabiliaceae > Marinilabilia. The sequence goes on from NZ_JADQBH010000229.1 coordinate 245, forward strand.
GTCAAAATTTACCTCATTCTTTACCTGGGAAACTTTTCGACAATGGTTATTTAAATCAAAATATCGTGGTGAATGAATAAGACAACACAACAGAAATAAGGCTGCCACTCCCCTTAAAAGAAAAATCACTAAAGCCTTTCTTTTACTTTGTTGCTGTTTTTTCAAAAATCTTTCCCACGCCCCATCGATATAATCTTCATTGTAATCTTTCAATGAACAGATAATCTCATGAAGTATTTTATCGTCTTCTGCTTGTTTCATCACTGAAAATATCTTTTGTACAACTTCCGAAGTTCTTTTTTTGCCCGGGTCAGATAGGTCCGGGAGGAGCTCTCAGGGATTTTTAATTTTTCACCAATCTCCTTATGACTGAATCCCTCTACCTCGTACATATTAAAAACAACACGATGCAGAGAAGGCAGTTGCTTAACAAGTTCATGAAGTTCGGTCAGATATAGTCCTGTGTCAGCATCGTTTTCTTTTAAGGATATAATATCGCTTTCATTTATATTTCGTTCTTTGGAGTTCCGCCCCTTCCCTTTCCGGATTTTATCGATAGCTGTATTGATTACAACCCTTCTTAACCATCCTTTAAAATCACGCTCTTGATCATACATAAAAAACTTATCAAAAATCTTCAAGAAACTATCATCCACAACCTCAATGGCTTCACCTCGATCACCAACATATCGGATCGCGATTGCCAATGCATATCCGAAAAAATATTTGTAAAGCATTTCCTGACATTTTAACTCATTATTACTACATCCCTCAATCAACTCCTGAATGAGGTTATCATCACGCGAAGGTTGTAACATTACTCTTTTCTCTGTTTTTAATTGTTATTACGTGTGCAGGGAAGCAAATGCGACAAACGCTGGAGGTTAGTTGTAATATTTAATTTCTGGTGATATAGTTTGCAAAACATACTGAAACGATGCATCCGAATAAGAATCTATACATTGAATGAATCTGAATTATTTCGAATAGTACTATCATCTTAAAACTTATGAATTTTCCGTTTTGAAAAAGTAAAGTGCCAAATACAAGTCACCGTTTTCGCATATTTCACCAGGAACAAAATTCTCAGCGACATAAGATTGTAGAGACTAACTCTCAAAATAGATTCTTGTAGAAATAAGAAGACCGGTATTTACTTGAACAACGAAGTGTTTCTGAAGAAAAGATTAAAAACAAATTCAGGGAAGCTGGTTCGTTACTGCATTTTAATTTCACGCTGAAGAATCCAATGTTTTTCCTTAGCATGATTTATTCATGAGTATTAAACTTTTGAACTCTAATTACCAATATTACCACTCCAACAATAGGGACGATTACCACCATCAAACGTGCAATTTCAATGAAACCAATCAGCTTCAAAATATAAAATATTAGGATGACCCCTGTCCCAATAACAATCAACCCGCTCCTGATGATGATTGCCAGACCCTTTATATCAACCCGGGCTTTCTTTTCTTCCGGCAATGTGTTATATCCGGCAATTAAGTCGGGATAATTTCGCACCAAAAGGCCAATGCCCACAAACATGCATCCAAATACCAAAACAAAAACATTCATAAAGGTGGCTTATAAAATTGCCCGGTTAACAGCAGCAAAACAAGTACAAAGGTCAATATTGATTCAGGGAATTCCGGCATTTACAAGTGGTATAAAACAACTGTGACAAGTGATAAACAACCATCTTAAATACTTATTAAATAATTGCTTTTCGCCCGCCTATTCAAACCCGTTTCACAGGCTTTTATCCACAGTCAATGCCGTAAATACTTGCGTGGCATGGCATTATTATCAAGCATAATTCTTTGACAAAGGAAATTTTGGCAGATTGTAGTAATTTTTCCTCATATTTTACTATTTTCGAAATCCAGAGAGACGCACTGCAAGCCGGTCAGAGGGCTTCGTCCTGTTCAAAACCTAATTTCATTTTCTGCAATGAAAATCCTGTTTTATCTTTCTGTTGTTTTTCTTTTCTACTCATGCAGCAGTGGAAGCAAAGGCAAGCTAACTTTTTATGAAGCTAATCCCGGGGCAGGGTTTAACTTTCCTTTTTATCTTTTCATTCCGGAAGGGGCATCAACAGAAGATGTACTTACGTTGATTGTGGAGCCAAATAACTCTGGTTTCGTAGATGATGATTTTCAAAAACATAGAGAAAAAGCAGAGAGAATTGCAAGACTCGACTTTTACATGGGGAATTATCTTTCCACAAATCTTGGTCAGCCATTGATGGTCCCGGTTTTTCCACGTTCCCGGAGCCAATGGGAAATCTACACGCATTCACTTGACCGGGATGCAATGCTTCAAAAAGGTAATTCACTGGAGCGAATAGATAAACAGTTGATTCAAATGATTGATGAAGCAAAATCGGAATTGGAGACACTGGGCTACATTGTGGAAGAGCGGGTCTTTATTACCGGTTTTTCTGCTTCTGGGACTTTTGCAAATCGTTTTACAGCTCTTCACCCGGAGAAAGTGAAAGCCGTTGCAGCAGGTGGCATCAACGGACTCTTGATTATGCCAATGGATAGTTTAGAAAGCCGCCCCCTCAATTATCCCATCGGGGTAAACGATTTTAATATGCTGACCGGTGAGGATTTTAAAACCCGGGAATTCATTAATACTCCCCAATTTCTTTTTATGGGAGAAAGGGATGAAAATGATGCAATTCCTTTTGAAGATGGTTACAGCAAGGAAGAAAGAGAGCTAATATTTGAACTTCTTGGAGAACAAATGATGCCGAACAGGTGGCAGGCTTGCATTAAAGCATATCAATCCAATGGTGTAAATGCAATCTTCAAAACCTATAAAGAAACCGGGCACGAGCAAACCTCAGAAATTAAAGGGGATGTTTTGAAATTTTTCAGCATGATAAATTGATCAGTATTACGTAAAATAATGGAAATTTACGATTTCTCTATAAAGCGCCCCACCAACCATAATTATGAACCACTTATCAGCCTATTATCATACTCCAGAATTTTTTCACTTGTAATTTCACAAACCAGCATTCAAAGTCCAGTTCATCAAATATTCGTAATGCCATCATCATGCTCAGAATTATTCAGATAACGCCAATCCCGTTTTGTCGGGGCAAAAATTTTCAACATCACCCAAAAAGCTAATATTACATATTTAAAGTAGGTAATGGATGCGAGGAAAAGAGTAATAATAAATGTCGGAACAGCAAATAATAAGGCAACAAAGACTGCAATCCATTCCTTTTTTGATCCTTCTCTCTTTATATTCATTCCGCATTTCACTAAAAATATTACAGATGGTAACCCTATCCCTAAAACCACCCAGATGACTGTTGCCGAATATTCAATATTCAATCCACCAATGGATATTTTATTTGTTAATTGACTCGATATATCCATAAGAAGCACCGGAAAAAGAAAGAATGAAGGCAGTAAGAAATAATAAAAAGCAACATAAACCCAAAAGGAAAGGTATGGATGCTGCCTTCCGCCACCTAATACCCGGGTTAAAAGAAAAGTTATGCGCTTTCTGCCAGAGTTTTCTTCAATGGTTGCAAAATTAAACCCTTTAATATAGTGTGTCCTGAAGGTAGTCAAATTCCACAAAGCTAAATGCCCAAGCCTTGTTAAGCCCCAACATAGAAAACTTAAAAACAAGACCATTGTAATAAAAGTGAAATAATCCGCTGTCTGAAGCTTTTCTAAAAACAATTCCCTCTTAGCATCTTTTACTTTAGTCAAATACTTTTGTGAAACATAAGCTTTATTTCCTTGATAGGTAATTTCTGCAAACCCGGGAAATACAGGTCGTTCAATGGTTATGGTATCTCCTTGTTTGAGTTGACCTAAAACCTGACTGGTAGTACTTGCAGCTTCTCTGACATTTAATTTAGTCGCTGAAACAACAGCGTCTTCTCGAACCAGACCTTCACAAGAGCAACTTAATAATAAAATAACAAAAAGAAGAGAAAAAAGTATTTTTTGCATTTCGGCTTTACAAGGGTTAATATAAAAGCAAAAATAAAAAATAGAAAGGTATTTTCAACGAAATCCTGTACGAATCAGGTTTGAATTTCGATTCCATTATTTCTCTACCCTAAAAAATCTTTCACCTTTCTCTCCCCATCACCTCTATCATCCGCTCACTCAGCTTCAACATATTCTCCATAAGTTTCATTGTCAGTTGGGTTTGCTGCTCATCCTGCATCTGAAAATTTCCACCCACATAATTGCCGATCCCCCCAAAAGGAGAATGATGAATGCCCCCAATAAAATGACCAGGACGTGACGATAATAAAACCAATGGATCCACCTTTAACATCTCCCCGACCTTTTGAATCACCTGGACACTCAAATCCAGTTCACCCGTTTCATACTTCAAATAAATTTCCTCACTCACACCAATATGGGCAGCTATCTGGGCCGCATCAATTTCGCGCTGTTTTCTGTGCCGGGCTATATTCTCCCCGATTTGTTGATTGTCTAAAATGGAAAAATAATCGTTTCCTGTCCTCTTATCCATATTTCAAAGTTGTTTGATGCTTCTTTTTCGATAAGCTATACTACTGCTAAGAATCCGGTTTTATAACTCGAAACACTTATTATTGCATCGACAGAAAACGTACTGTTGTAGAAATTGGAATACTCAAAAATAGGAATAAAATTTATATGTGACTTAAAAAAAAATTTTAAGCATGTGCAGTATTGTTGAAGGCAAGCCTAAAAATAAGGTTGTTTTATCGTAAAATCGTCTCTGGTTGAATCTTTCCAACAAAGTAAGTGAGATGAGTTTTGACGATTTCGATAAAAGAACCGTAGTTTTTAGAGTAAAAACTGGCTCAGTCTTAGATTATTGCGATTAGCGAGGACAGTATCAAGCTTGCTTGAATACTGTCGAGTGTAGCAATAATCATGTAAATAATTATTGCGATAAACGAAAGCTATGTCAAGCTTGCTTGAACAATGCTGAGTGTAGCAATATTCATGAAATAAGTTTTTTATCCCGAAATAGGTTTTTGTTGGTTTTGGAAAATCAAAACCTTACAAAACCATGATCGGGGTCAGGGTTTAAGGGATAAAATCCCTTAAACCAACGCAACCCTGCTCATCCCAAATCATCTATTCAGTGTTTTGAAACCCAATGGAAAAATAAAAGCAAATGCTCCATGGCCCGGCATTATATCGCATGGCCCCAACTCTTCATGCCTAAAATCCCTGATAACCATTATCGTTTTTATATCATCAGCTAATACCCACTTTGCACAGGATGCAAATATAACAGGAACCATAACGAGGGCTTCCGGAACCCCTCTTCCAAACGTCCACGTTCTGGAAAAAGAAACAATGTCAATTTCGCTCTCTGATTTTTCAGGTCGATTTTCAGTTTCCACCAATAAAAACTTGTTATGGAGCCTCACATTTATTATTGATAAGAAGTCTCTGAGAAACACAGTCAAATCCGCAGAGGAAATAATTATAAAATGGTCAAATGCAAAACCACTATCTTTTAAGCGACTCAACATCGAGGAGAAAAATTTCTTCATCATTCTCATAACCTACAAAGATCATGAACAAAAGATGAAAGACCCAACCACAGAATCCCAACCCAAACAAAGTTTTTTCTTTATCGGAAATCCCGCAAAAATTTATATTTAATGAAGCAATCAGGGCCAATCAATACATTTCTCCTATGGAATCTAACAATACTCGTTCTGAAAATTCAAATCCAATCCTACCTCATCATTACCAAATCCCTCCGCCGTGCTCTCTTTTTTGCTTTAAGATTTTCAACCTGCTTTTTTCATGAGTTATTGTAATGAATTAGTCTTCTGACTTTTTCAGCAGCCCCCAATTCGTTGTTTTATTCTATTATCCCCCTAATCCACCAACTTCCCATCCCTCCTAAACACTTCTAATATAGCTGGATCGTTACGTCTGTCCGGCGCTCTCTCAGGTGCTGACGGATAGCCAACTTCAACCTGCAGGCGCCCACTGGCATCTTCTATACATATTACGGGCCAGCGACAGGTAGCAGAAGAGAGTCTTGTCCAGAAAAATCCCCGATAAATCATCTCCCCATCCACCGCAACGGAAAAGGGCGCCTGATACAGGTAGTTCTCCGGATCATTCAAAATCGCAGATATTTTATCACTCACATAAAAGACACATTCCTCAGAGGAATATCCCAGTATTTCAGAATACGGAATTATTATCGAATCCGTAGGTAAAAACATTGTTGGCTCCTCTCCTGTATCCCCTACAGTTGTCTGATACATTGGATGCAAATAGATGTCCACAGTTTTTCCCTTAGATCCATTAACAGGAATACGCTTCTCCTTTTCACAGGATCCTGTAACAACCAGAATCAATACAATTGCAACATACATCATTATTCTTTTCATAATAATTGCCGTTAGATTATTACTGTTCTAAATAGATATTTTCAAAGAACTATATGTCCTCCTAACCGACTTTTTAGGTAAAAAGGCAAGGTGTAAACAGGCTGAAAGCCTAAGAGCAATAACCCGGGGCAACGCTCCGGGTTAGGAGTTATCCCCCACACCTTTTTTTATTGGTGGGAATGCGACCAATAAAGAAATTAGAGCAAAAGCTGCCGCAGTTTTGATGCTCTTTGTCCTGAAATAGGTTTCTGTTCGTTTTGGAAAATCAAAACCTTACAAAACCATAATCGGAATTTGAACCTTCTTGGAGCAATGCCAAAAAGAATAAGTAAAATCACTATTTCAAAAGTAATTCTATTTCTGAAAAAAACTCACAAAAACCATAATCGCAACTCAATTCCTTAATGGGGCAACGCAAAAAATTCAAAAAACAAAAAATGGTTAGAGGCTGCTGGCGTCAAACAACTCCTAACCTGTCAAACGGCAATAATCCTCCAAAACTTAATAATCATAGTACAATTCAACCCTCTTCCCCGATTCCCTTCCTTTTTTCATCTCATTCAGTAGCGGCCTCACCACCCCACCTAAATCCACCCGATCTATATCCTCCAGGCTAACCCAGATAAACTGTGACGCTTCATCATTTAGAACGACCTCCTCTGTTTCTGTTCTACAAATAAAATCTATACACACAAAATGACGTTCTGAATAAAACTGTTCACTAAAAATGCTCTCATGAACACTCAGCGGACGAATATCATAGATCTCCAGACCTGTTTCTTCCTTTATCTCTCTTCTTAATGCTTCTTCCATCGGCTCCCCGGTTTCAATGTGCCCTCCAGGTATCACATACTGATTATTCCACTTGTGTGACCGACAAAGCAAAACCTTATTCTCATTGTTAAATATGAGTGCACTTACAACTGCTTCAGGTTGTTTCATTTCACCATTGATTTTTCTTTTTTCCATTCTAAAACAAATTCTTCACAACCGGTATTGGGATCCATTTGCAACCGAACAAAACGAAACCCCCTTCTGGCATAAAAAGTTACTGCTCTCGAATTCTCCGTATAAACCGTTAGTTTCAAATAGCGGTTCAACTTTTGTGCCTGAGAAAGCAACGCATTCCCAATCCCAGCCCCCTGATATTCTGGTGATACAAAAAGGGCAGCAAGGATGTCATCCACAAGAGAGATGAATCCCTTTAATTGTCCATCCTCTTCAAGCACGTATGTTCTCGAACTGGGCAGGTATCTCGTTTTCATATCTTCCAACTTCGACTGCCAGTAAGATTCCGAAACAAAATCATGCGACTGAATGGATCCTTCGAGCCAAATGGCACAAACCTTTTCAACTTCACCCTGATTATCCTGTATCTTTCGTATCATTATTCAAAAATAGTTTTATCAACGGTAAACATCTCCTTCAGAATCCTTTTATTTAAGTTTACCCCGCCTCTGATCTTTTCAAAAGACGTCTCACTCAACTTTTGGTTGCTTTGATTCTCCCTTATTTGGTTCAAAAATAAGACAGGAAATAACGCAAAAGTAGCACACCAAAACTCCAACCATAATTTCTGACTACCTGATATTCTTCTTATTCGTTTCATTATTATAGTTCATCATGAAAAATCCGCATTCATAATCCCCGAAAAATTTTTACAAAAAACAATATCTGTTCAGAAGGTTTCATTTACAAGGAAAATTCAGACTTTCCTTTTCGTAAATTAGTAACTTTCGGTCAATCGCAACGCGGTAAATGGTCTCAAATAGCCAAAAAACAACTAAATTCCGGCCGGAAATCGTAAAACCCCGGCCGGAAAACCAATGAATAATTGTCCCCTAAATCCGATGCAATGTTACAAAAACAATTATTTTCTTCTTAAAACTTCGGTTATTAAAAACCACTTAAACAACTGTTTGACAACCATTCACACTCAAAAATACTTCTCAATAACAACTATTATTGCAACCAAACCTTAAAAAACAGATTATTCATTTCGCAATGAAGAACAAATCAAAAAGAAACCACTGGGTAGACAATCTCCGCTCCACCATCACAATAATGGTCGTAGCTCACCACTCTGCACTTTCCTACACCACCTTTGCATGGTTTGATAAGGACAAATACATCAACTCAACCCATCCGGTTGTAGATACGCAAAGATGGGTCGGACTGGATATTTTTCAGAATTTCAATGATGTTTTCTTTATGGCACTCATGTTCCTGATTGGTGGTCTCTTCCTTTCACGAAGTATTCTTAAAAAAGGCTCCCTTAATTTCATTCGTGACAGATTCTTTCGGCTTTTTATCCCATTCTTGTTACTGGGCACACTCTTTATGCTCATCGCCTATTTCCCCCCATTCTTCATCTCAACAAACGACACCAATATCCTTCATTACATTCAGGACTTCTTCACCGAACAAAGGTGGCCGGTTGGTCCTCCCTGGTTTATATGGGTACTTTTCTTTTTTAATCTCATCTTCGCAGGCACATGGTTCTTTCTGTCAAAAACGGTTCAACTATCCGGAAGAATAATAAATGTGTTCAAAAACCATCCGATAAAATTTATGGCCATTATATTTGTGGCCACATGGATCCTTTATGTCCCCATGGCTTATAATGTCGGAGCAGGAACCTGGGTGGGCTTTGGCCCCTTTGATTTCCAACTAAGTCGGATTCTCCTCTACTTTGGTTATTTTTTTATAGGGATAAAAATTGGAACCACCGATTTCAGCAGCACAATTTTCAATCGTGAATCCCCCATTGTCAAAAAATGGTGGCTTTGGGCCTCTCTGGCCTTAATCGTTTATGCAATCTTAACCATAATTACAGCTCCACTAACAAATTGGATACAAAAAGGGGCCACCCATGAATTCTATGCCTGGATGATCTACCTAACGGTTTTTTCAGCCTCATGCACACTCAGCAGCATCGCATTAATCACCACCTTTCGCAGGTTAATCAAAACAGAAAACTGCTGGTGGAATTCACTTTCCCAAAATGCCTATTTGATTTACCTTATCCATTACATCTTTGTCTTATGGAGCCAGTATTTCCTTTTAACCCTGGAAGTGCATGCATTCATAAAGTTCCTAATCACCTTTATTTCTGCATTGATATTAAGCTGGATGATCAGCCATTTCCTTCACAAAATCAAAATCGTAAAACAGTACATATAATTAGGGCTTGCGGAATAACACCTGACAGCTTAAAAGCAACAAGTTTATCGTATGTTTTTTTTGAAAACACAAGACATTGATTGTAAGTCGTCAACCTCTAACAATTCCACAGAATGTTATTTTAGAAAAAAAGAAAGTCACTGTTCAAACAGTACGCGGGCCCGTCCGCTTCCCGGGCCGACAGTGGCGGGAAGCCAAAATAGACGACTTTCATGGCCTTGCGCCAGTGTCGTTTCGTGCATAAAATAATATAAAAGTTGAAATTGAAGACATCTATGGCCCAAGAGTTCGGTCGCGCTTGCGCGAAATGTGTAACCTCATCGCTTTCCCCGTCTCAACCCCTGATAAAAGGCGGTAGGATAGGCTAATTCCATTTGGCCATATTAGCATCCTTGACATTTCAAAATCAATCACTTAATTTTATAATTGGGTTAGGGTTTTAACTCTGGTGAGCCATATTTTAAGAGTTTCAGCGTTAATCTGAGAAATGGAGAGAAAGGCTTTTTTCAAATGCTTATCTGACTATAATTTCTTAAATTTTTTATTTTTAATCTGAGTACACAAAATCAAATACAATAATTACCCTATGCTACCCAAAATATTCTTTTTAAATTATAATTACTTTATTCATTTTTTTAATAAGATATCTCTTAGGGAAATATCACAATCTCCAAATACTGGTTACCGATGTCAAAAACAGTACACAACACATCCCATTAAGATATCAATAGGTCACCTTTTCTTATGATAATAGGTAAATAAAATTACCTAAGCACTTTTATATTATTGTAAGTAAATATTTAAAACCAAATACTTCAATGCTATGAATATTAAACTTTTTAAGTATCGACCCAGATGCTCAAAATGTGATCATAAAATGATTTATAATGAACATCTCCAAACATTTTTTTGTCCTTTTTGTGATCCCCTATATGTAAAGTCTGTTGTAACGGTAAAAAGTGGAGAGCACCCTGCTGAAATAAAATTACCTGACTCTATAAGTGAAAAACTAACATTAGGATTAACAAAGAATATTAATAATTCTAAAACCGATTTTACGAATGGAGAAAGATAATATTGTATCCACACAATCAGATAAGAGTTCTAATGTGGGTAGACAAATAGCTTTTGGCTTAATTGGTGTTTCATGGACATTAACACAAAATGGGGATGGGTTTAATATGACATTATTTCCAGCATTAAGTCTTTTGTTTTTAGTAATATTTTTTTCGATAGATTTAATACAATACTACGTTACTGCAATTAATTATAGAGCGACAATTAATGATTTTAATATTGCCAAGATTTACATTGAGAATAGTCCAAAATTAGATAGAGATGAAAAGAATGCTAAATTTGCTTTTATTCAAGAAAACTTTGATACTAAGAGATATAAAATAATAAGATTTTCTTTTCTTTTATTCAATATTAAGTTTTGGGTATTGCCAATTCCTGTTGTGTTATTGCTTATACATATTGTTCAGATTATTAAATAAAAACATTTGCTAATACACCATACTTCCCATTTTAGACTCAATTGTGTACCTTTTCTCAAAATACAAGATAAATAACATTATCTGGGTGCATTTATTATAATGGTTGGGTGGAAGAATAAAACTGCTATTGGAAAGCACAAAACAATTCCGAAAATACAAAAAAAAAATAAAAAAAAGCTCCCATTCTTACTGTTTCTTATAACTTTGTAATCGTCAAAAACAAATGGATGTTAACTTCTAATTCGGATATTGTTCTGTAAACAATCTGTACGTTTTGTATAGATTGTATCTTCGTTTGCTCTCGGATAATTCTTTCTGAGAGTGATTTTCTATTTAAATATTTTAAGTTTTATTCTGCATACAATGATGAAAGCCTTGCGATGTTTTCATGTATGCAACAAAATAAAAGAAAATGAATAAAGAACAACAGACAATTCACGAATTTGATTTGAATATTATCTATGATTTTTTTTCAAATACAGAGCGTCAGGGCCCTGGTAGTCCCGAAGAAACGCTAAAGGCATTGAGCTTTATTGGCGGTCTAACCAAGAACTCTAAAATTGTCGATATTGGTTGTGGCACAGGGGGGCAAACTATGGTATTGGGAGAAAATACACAGTGTAAAATTACAGGTGTTGATAACTGGCCAGATTTTATAAATAAGTTCAACCAAAATGCCCAGGTTAAAAACCTACAGGACAGAGTTAAAGGCATTGTCGGCAATATGGAAAATCTTCCGTTTCAAGAAGAAGAATTAGACTTGATTTGGTCGGAAGGGGCAATTTATAACATTGGATTTGAGCGTGGACTGAACGAGTGGCGGAAATTTCTGAAACAGGGCGGATATATTGCAGTTACAGAAAACACCTGGTTTAGCGAACAACGACCTACGGAAATTCAGGACTTTTGGCAAAAAGCCTATCCCGAAATAGATACAGTGGCAAACAAGGTTGCTCAAATGCAAAAAGCAGGCTATCTTCCGATTGCCACCTATATGCTGCCCGAGACAATTTGGACTGACTATTATGCCTGGCAAAAATTGAGACGAGAATCTTTTCTTAAGATACATGAAGGAAATAAAGCCATAGAAAGATTTGTCGATTCGATGCAATACGAGGCAGAGTTATATGATAAATATAAATCATATTATGGTTATATGTTTTATATTGGAAAAAAGATTAAAATCTGAATAAATATTCAGTCTGACAAATTGTGATATTAATAATTCCTTTCGTGTGTAATCATTTACGCACGAAAGGTTTTTTGCCAATATTACACTTTCAACACTCTTTATCATGTCAATTGGCAATTAACCTTAGAAAGTGGGCTACGCCTATTTTGCTTTTGAGTGGCAAAAAGTCAATTGCATCATCTATTGTTTGAAGTTATTCCTCCCTTGTAATTCAGGATTCAGGCCTTCCTGTCATTTTTGGGGAATTACATTTTAATCCGGACATAAGGAAGTACGCTATATCAAAACTCCCGGCATATCAGATATACCGGGAGTTTACCTTAATTATTCTACAACATTAATCACTTCCTGATTAATCTTTCGTATTTTTTCTTCATCAACTTTGATAACCTTTCTGTCATAGGTGATCAAACCGTTAACTTCAGCTTCCACATCGGTAGTTTGGGTATATACGGCAGCAGAGAATCCTGCTTTCGCAAGTTTCCTTAGCTCATGGGCAAAACGTATGTATTCATCCGTAACCTCTTTGGATGACTTAAACTGTACGTATCCCCAATTCCGGTCTTTCGCCCACAAATGCCCTTTCAATGCCAATCCTATACCTCCATATTCTCCCAGCACGGTTGCTCTTGCCGCATCATAAAGATAGAGTTGAGGATCAGGGTAATTATGCAAATCAAGCATATCTCCCATCTGGTAATGATTACCTCCACTGGCCGGGTTCACCAGTCTTGAGGGATCATACTCCTTTGTCCACGCCGTAATCTCCTCTGTTTTAAATTGTCCCCAGGCCTCATTAAAGGGAACCCAGACGGCAATACTCGGATAGGAATAAAGATAATCCATTATATCTTTCCATTCTTTCCTGAATATCTGTTCCGAACGGACGGTACGCTGAAACTCCATCCCGTCAAAATAGGTTTTGTTTTGCCATTCGGGCCCGGAATCTCCGTTTGGCATGTCCTGCCACACCAAAATGCCAAGGCGGTCACAATGGGTATACCAACGGGCGGGTTCCACTTTTACATGCTTACGAATCATATTATACCCAAAATCTTTGGTTTTCTCAATGTCGTACCTTAAGGCTTCATCGCTTGGAGCAGTATATAATCCGTCGGGCCACCAGCCCTGATCCAGCGGTCCGAAATGAAAAATATTTTCGTTGTTGAGTTGCAATCTGACAATCCCATTTTCATCACGCTCCATAGAAATTTTACGCATAGCAAAATAACTGTTCACCTGATCTGTCTCCTCTCCATTCTTCAACAACACTACCTCCATATCATACAAAAAGGGAGAATCTGGACTCCATTTTTTAGGATTATCCAAATGAATCTCCACAGGTTGCGAAGCAGAGGCACTAGACATAGCGATGATTTTTCCATCAGTTTTAACAGTCACTTTCACCACATCACCATACCCCCCTCCACAAACTTTTGCTTCTACAGATACGGAGTTCTTGTCAATATCAGGAGTGGTCCGAACATCTGCGGTGTAAGTTTCGGAAACCGGCTCCATCCAAACCGTTTGCCAAATACCGGTTACCGGAGTGTACCATATTCCTTCCGGATTGTTAACCTGCTTCCCTCTGGGTTGAGGCCCGTTATCTGTGGGATCCCATACTTTAACAGTTAATTCCTGATGGCCATTACCCTCCAAAAAGGGAGCGATATCGAACGAAAACGGAGTATAACCACCTTCATGAGTTCCGACCTTAATGTCATTTACCCAAACATCCGTCTTCCAGTCAACAGCTCCAAAGTGCAACAGCACCTTTTTGTCGGACCAGCTTTCCGGAACATCAAAGGTTCGATGATACCATACAATATTCTCTTCACCAACCCTTTCCTGAACCCCGCTGAGGCTGGATTCGACGGCAAAAGGAACCAGTATTTGCCCGTCAAACTCTGAAGGAAGAGCATTCTGAACAGGTGTAATGGCATACTGCCACAGACCATTCAGATTCTTCCATTCTTCCCGTTCCATTATTGGCCGGGGATATTCGGGTAATACATTTTCCGGATCAATCTCATCTGCCCAGGAGGTTTTTATATTATCTCCTGCCGGCTTCCACTGGGCCTGAGAAAACATCCCCAACGCTATGGCAATGGAAAATATCGACAAAGCTTTTTTTAACATATTCAATATTTTACAAATTTGACTATTCAGTTTCTACCTCAAACGAATCCACTGACCTGGTATGATGTTCCTCTTTTTTCCAGAGAAACAAAAAGGAAATCAAGCTGATTAACAGAAACTATTTAGATCTTAGTTGCATATTTATTCTGATTTATCCCAGACAGGCATTTGTATATCTCTAATTCCCGGAGTGTCATTTTTCACTTCCGGCCATCCATCAATCCAGCTCACCCTATCCAGCATCAACACACGCCCGTCCGGATTTTTAACATCCACGGCGTGATACAACAACCAATCGTTTCCTGCATCATCGCTAACAATTTCGGAATTATGCCCTGTACCTACAAAACGGTTGTTCTTACGTATCAAAACTTCATGATTATTATCCATCATCCTATTCCCATCCTTGTCGAGAAAAGGGCCAAACAAATTATCCGACCGCCCGACAACCGTAGTATAAGTACTATTCACTCCCTCACAGCAACTTCCGATTGAAGCAAACATATACCAGAAACCATCCTTCCTGTGAATATAGGTTCCCTCATAAGCGGTTCCGGCAATTTGCTGCTTTTCAGCGCCGGGCTTTAGACTCAACCCGTCATCGCTAAGCTCAATGGCATAAATGCCTCTGAAACTTCCCCAAAAAAGATATTTTTTACCTTCTTCCTCTATATAAAAAGGATCGATTGAGTTCTGAACATCTATTTCGTTGCTTCTGAAGAGTTTTCCAAGATCGGTGAATGGCCCTTCAGGACTGTCACTAACAGCCACTCCGATTCCACAGGTCCATTCGCCGCCCCACACAGACATGGAATAATATAAAACATACTGATCGTTGATGAAATTAATATCAGGGGCCCACAAACCTCCCTGAGGTTCAAAATCCGGTCGCGAGTCCTCAGTAAAAGCCGTTCCCGTATATTCCCAATCCACCAGATTCTTTGATTTATGGATGGGCATATTCCGAATATCTTCCGTTGCATAGAGATAAAACGAGCCATCTTCAGCTTTTATAACTGTTGGATCCGGAAGACTATAATCTACCACCGGATTATCATAAACAGGTTGTTCGGAAACATTCTCCTGTTCTTCAGGTTTTTCTTCGTTATTTTTATTGCAGGAACATCCTGCCAATAAAAGTGCGCCGGTAAAAATTGTTATCACTACATTCTTCATAAGGTGAAGTTTTTCAATTAGTTATCAATCCTTCATAAATTCCTCAGCAGCTCTGGGGGTAAGCATCTCCCAAAGGGAGGCTACTGTCCAGCCTGGAGCAAAAATATCGTTATAAAAGCCTTTTCCATTGCGTCCGTAATCCCAATTGGTATGCTGAACCACCTCAGGATAATAACCCGTTTTGGCAATTCCACACATATGCCCGGGATAGGGCAGCAGCTGCAACATGGAGGTATTTATCACATCTGCAAACGCCTTAAACCTGGGTTCTGAAGTTTCCTCTGCCAGAAAGTTGAGAACATCGGCAAATTCGAAAATGAAAACATCAATATGATTATTTTCAACGGAAACATTTCCCCAGCCTCTCGACAACAGTCCAAGATCGCCCAGCATCTGTCCTTGAGCAAAAGGCACATCCCACAAATAATACCATGACAATGCAAAATAAGAGGACTTTTTAGCCAGTTCAACGTAATGATCATATTGCTTACTTTCCGAAGCCAGAGCAAGATAATACATGGCAGTTGATGCATACAATGAAGCTTCTTTATCTTCGCAATTGGCATCCAGTGTTGAAGAGAAGTAATCGGACTTGGAGATCAATTCTTTTTCAAGATAATCACCAGACTTCCTTGCACTTTCCAAATAAGCTTTTTCCAAAAAGAAGTTGGATGCCATGACCAGGGGAACCGTTGCTGACGGGGTGCTGCCACCGGTTTCATCAACTATTTCAAAATCGTCTTTAAATTTCCGGGGAAAGCTGCCATCGGAATTTTGAAGCTTCAGGAAATTATCCAACACCTGCTTAATTCGGTTCTCCCACTCTGAATGTGAACGTCCTTTCTTTCTTTCATAATCCAAATATTTCAGTATTGCATATACCCCTTCAGATTGCCGGCGGATGCTAAGCACATCAGGCTCCTCATCAGTATGGTAATTAATGGATTCTCTGAAGAAACCGGAACCGGTAAAACCTCTTTCCAGATAACTGTCCAGAATATTTTGAGAGATCTTCTCCAGTTTCGGTTTTTTTGTTTCGAGGGCATATTCATAGGCAAAAAAAGCATTTAAAAGCACTCTCCCGATAAATCCAACTTCTGCCCCTCCCATATCCTCGCAATCATCTGTTCTTAAATGGATCCCCGAAAAATAATCCAGGTCTTCGGTTGCCACATAGCTTTCTACAAAGAAGTTGGACAACACTTCCTTTACTCTTTCTACAGAATAATCAAGTTCCACCTTTTGTGGCTGAAAATGATCATAGGTATCAGTCCAGACCTGTGACACAAAATCTGCAAAATTATCAGCAGTTCCATTTCGCACCACCCAGCTAAATTTCCTGGATTCTCCTTTCTCCAACTTACTAAAAGCAGTAACCGGCGGAGCCAAAGTCAATTTTCGAATATATGTTTTGGGCGCCTCCCTATAAGGAAAACCGAAAGAAAGTCTGGTCTGTCCATCCACATTCTCAAATCCGGTAAAGCCAAGGTCAGATTCCCCGGAAAGAATAACTTCCCCTTCCTGTAGGGCTGTATAAGCTGATTTCTTAATCTTATCATTTCTTAAAACCGTATAAAACCGACCGGTAGTTTCATCAAATGCTCCGGTAAGTGGTGCGCTCAGACGATCTTCCCGAACCAGCCAGCTATCACTGGTATGAAATGATGGGGCTTCTTCAGGTGAACGCAAATTATGCCGATACCAAAACCCCGGCATCAGAAATTTACAATTTTCATGAAATACATTACCGGCAGGAATGCTTTGTTTGAAATTAAAAAAAATATCTTCTTTGGCGGTTAGTTCCACCTCATAGACATACAGCTCACCGGATTTTTTAATATTTCCCTGAATAACTACAGGAATCGCCGTATCGGATATCAGGTTGAAATTATCGCCGTCATTAATACTGTTAAATTCTAAAGGATATATTTTTGCAGGATTTCCGGGCGTTTTCAGCATTATCTCGCCTTCGGTCATCTCTGTCTGTGCATTCATTTCGCCTCCTAAAAACAAAGCGACCAACAACCCAAGCACAGTTCCTATACCAGGTTTTCTATTTCTCATATTTGTCATCTTTCTGTTTTAATTTTCTTTTTCTTCCAAATCGTGTGGTTTCTATTATGAAAAGCGCACACGACACCAGGTGTTAGAGGAATCCTCCTCTGCATTTACAATATTTTCAAATCCCTCTTTCCCTGTTTCATCCACATAAACCTTTTCTTTCGGAGACTCTGTTCCGATTCCCTCACAGATAAAGGGAAGAAAACAAATCCCAGAATAATATATAAAGCACTCCTTTTAAACATCTTAACTATTTTACGTCCAACACAGGAACCATATAATTCTCTTCAATTATCATAACATCAGGTGCATCTTCGACATTTTCGAATCCAACAGAACCGATGTACATACTTCGGGGGTGAATACCAGCAGTATCCTTGTGTGCATGAAATACGATTCTTAAATTCCCATTTTTGTCCTCAAACATAGCACTATGACCTACGCCAACCAGTTTTCCGGGCTTTTGAAATATTGGATTTCCATCATATTTTGTCCAGGGGCCCACAGGGGTCTCTGCTGTAGCGAAACCAACACCATAAAGCTGACTCTCATAGCTGTTGGCCGAATAAGTCAAATAATACAGTCCGTCGTGTTGTATTACGAATGCTCCCTCGTTTACCCGCGGCCAGACCTGCTCCCACTCCTGGGAAACATGAATGCATGGCCGCATAGTCTCAGGCTTGATCTGCAGAAGGTCTTCTGTCAGCTCAGCAACCCAAATATTTAATCCGTCATTAAACCGGTCAAAATAGAGCCATGGTTTACCGCTCTCATCAAAGAACAATGAATTATCGATGCACTTTTCATCGTAGATCATTGGTTCTTGTATCTCCTGGGTAAAAGGCCCCAGCGGATTGTCACTGGTTGCGACACAAATATGCTCATTGGCAGAGTAATACATAAAGAACTTGCCATTGACGTGATAAACCTCAGGGGCCCAAAACCATCGGTCACCCCAAACATCAGTTTTTCTAAGCGCCAACCCATCGGTCAGCTCTTCCGGGATACCCCAGTTCTTTAAATCAGTGGAAGTAAAAACAGCAATCCCGTTATCCGAAAAAGTTCCATAAGCATAATAGGTATCTTCATACAACATAATGAACGGATCCCCCAATGGTACTTTTACTGATTCTTCAACTTCATCCTCCTTATTATTGCTTGAATCCTGTTTACATCCGCTAAAAAAAGTCCAGGATGACAACATAATTAAGAACAGGATAATTCTGATAACCATTTCTCTCTGTTTTAATAATTTATGAATGTGGTTCACAATATCTGCAAACCACATTCATTCCTAAATAGTCTTTGCAAGAAAACGCCAACTACTGCCCCGAAGAAAAATCGGGGTAGACTGTTATTCTCGTTTTTGAAACAGTCATTTACCAAAAGTAAACTCTTTGGGTTCAAAAACTTCGAAAGCCTTGTATTTGACGCTTCCTTATCAAAAACTGAAAAATACTTAGTTTTCATGCAAGCACTTAAACAAGCTCTGTCATTTCAGGTGGCATTGAGCGAAGCTCTTAATAATTCGGATTTTGTTCAAGCTTTTCATTATTATTCACCTCGCTTGAAGGAATAGGCAAAGATCTATGTCGGCCGACTACGAAATTATTGAAATCAGGGTCCCTCTGTGAAAGTTCATTAACACCATCCTGATTATCCGTCAGGCCCCAACGCTTAATATCCGCCCACCGATGTCCTTCAAGACTCAACTCCAGTGACCGCTCCATCTGAAGTCTTTTCAAAAAGTCCTCTTTATTCTGGGTAGCTGCCAAATAGTTTACCTCCAGATTGGGCATATTGGCACGTGCCCGCACGCGGTTAACCAGTGCCACTGCATCTTCCAGGGTCCCCCCCGGAGTATTGGCAATACATTCAGCATACATCAACAGGACATCTGCATAACGGATCAGACGAACATTCACCGGGCTGTGATAATCGTCAAAATCGCGATAATAATCAGTCCCATATTTCCGAAAGAAAACGCGTCCCCGGTAGTTGTCCTGATTCCAGACATCCATTCCTCGCCCGTAAATTCTGTCGTTACCCGGAAAATCCGCTGCCATTTCTTCATAGAAGACAGTTTCCCTTAAACGAATATCGTAATCACCATTGAGATCCATCTCATTTTTGAATTCATCCACCAGCCATGGTCTGACCTCACCGTCAGTCCAGCCAATTCCAGGAGGGGCAAAGAACTGTCCCCTGTTTAATCCAAGGTTGGGATCGATGGCAAAATCATCGTCACCTGCCGGAGCTTTGTGAACATCTGAGTATTGAATTTCAAAAACCGATTCAATATTATTCTCATTAAAATGAGTGAAATTATCCTTATAGTTATCAACCAATCCATAATATTGAGCACCTTCACCATCCACAAGCCATTCCAGGTCCTGAAGAGCTTCCTCCCATTTGTGCTGTTGCATCCTGCATTTGGCCCTAAGTGCATAAGCTGCACCTCTGGTTGCCCGGCCAAGATTATTGTCATCCCACTGTTCTGGCAGCATTTCAATGGCATTTTGAAGGTCTTCTTCTGCCTGGGCCCAGACATCTGAAACAGGATGCCCTTCAGGAGTATCTCCCGGTTGCGAAGGCTCCAAAACAATGGACAAACTGTTGTTCTCGCTTCCCCATAAAATTGCCAGGTTATAGTAATAGAGGGCTCTCAGAAAATACGCCTGACCCAAAAGACGATCTTTTGTATCCTGATCCTCAAATTCTATATCGGGCACATGATGCAAAACCTGATTAGCTCTGAAAATAGCCTCATAACTATCACGGTAAGTCCATGCATTTCCTTCCCAAAAATTATAATTGTTATAAATGAAACGGGTCCAGTCAGCTAGCTCCACCCATGGACTGGAACTGAATCCTTCATCTGATGCAAGATCCAACCGAAACCAGATCCACCGGGAGTAAGTTCCCGGCTTATAGAACATATTATATATCGCATTAACACCACTTTCGGCGTCTGCTTCACTTTGCCAGAAAGAGCGCACTTCAATATTATTGGGATTGCTTACATCTACTGTATCTTCGCACGAAGAAAAAAGCAACCCAATAAAAAATATATATATCAATAACTTTTTCATGTCTTTTTATTTTACAAAATTCAAACTTGACAAGTCCCTGAATAATTTTTTATTCAATT
This sequence comes from Marinilabilia sp., assembly GCF_016278715.1. GTDB lineage: Bacteria > Bacteroidota > Bacteroidia > Bacteroidales > Marinilabiliaceae > Marinilabilia. The sequence continues at coordinate 21,043 of NZ_JADQBH010000229.1, forward strand.
CGCTATCGACTGTCTTTTACAATTATCATTGGTAATCAAACTACATTCCTGTTTAAAATGACAACTGAGCACCAATAGTAACGGATTTTGGATTAGGAAAAGCTCCATAATCATAGCCTCTTTCCCAGATGTTATCATTCCTGAACTCAGGATCCAGACCTGTATATTTTGTGAAAGTGATTAAGTTCTGGGCATTCACAAACAACCTCAATTCATCAATAGCATTGCCAAGTATATTTTCCGAAAAAGAATACCCCAAAGCCATCTGTTTAACCCTAAGATAGGAACCGTCCTCAATCCAACGTGACTGATTTCCTATGGCATTACGACCATCCTGGTAGATGGGGCGCGGATCACTTGCGTTGATGTTATCAGGAGCCCATGGATCATAATCTGCCCGGTAATTGGAATTATCATCGTACCTGTCCATTCCACTACGAGGACCATTGAATACATCATGTCCAAAAGCTCCTGCCATCTGCACCTGAAGATCAAGCCCTCTCCAGGCGACCATTGCATTTAACCCCAATTGAAGATCAGGCCATGGACTTCCAACATGTTGGCGATCGGAGTCATTAATCATTCCATCATTATTAAAGTCTTCAAACCGAATATCCCCGGGCTGAGCATTAGGCTGGATAAGATTTCCCTCATGAGTGTGAGCGAGAACTTCATCCATTGACCGAAATAATCCGTCCATTTTTATTAGATACCATTCGCCAATTGGTTGCCCTACATGAGACTGGGTATTCCACTGAGTGAAATATTCTCTTCCATACCCAAGTTCAAGGATTTCATTTTTAACTGAAGAAATATTAGCATTAACAGAATAATTCCAATCGCCTTTTACTTCCCTCCAGGTAGCTGAAAATTCAAACCCGGTATTTTGTAGTGTGGCCGCGTTTACATTGGGATTCCCTCCATTATTACCGGTGGACATCAAAATCTGCATTCCCGTCAGTACATCCCGTGTTTCAGACTTGTAATATTCGGCAGACAACTCCAAACGGTTGCTAAGAATCGTAGCATCGAAACCAACATTAAATTCATGCAGCTCTTCCCATTTAAGGTCTTCATTTACAAGTTTCACCTGGGTCTGACCATTCACAATATGTTGATTGGCTCCAAAAATTGCCTGAGGAAATGAATTAATGAATGCCACCCAGTCCCACGGGCCAATATTTGAACTTCCCAGCACACCATAGTTGGCGCGTATTTTCAAATCATCAATCCAGGACACCTCAAAAAAGTTCTCATTACTAATTCTCCAGGCACCGGCAATTGACGGGAAAATACCATCACGGTAGGAAGGGCCAAATTTTGAAGATGCATCCCGACGGATCGTTCCACTTAACAGGTAACGATTACCATAGGAATAATTAAAACGACCAAACAATGAGAACATACGTTCCAAATCCCTGTAACCTCCGGTTTTAGGATCCTTTTGGGCAGCATTTAACTGCTCAAAATATGAACCGTCACTCATGCGCAACAAATCATTCTTTGTTCCCCAGAGTTGTTCATAAGAAATATCCATAAAGCTGGACCCAATCACTGCACCAATTGAATGTTTTCCAAACTCATTATTATATTCCAGAGTATTATCATAAACCAGAGAAGTAAAGCTGGCCTTGTTTTTATTCAAAGAGGAAGGATCCCAAGGCTGATTAAAAGACCAGTTGCCCTCCTTTCTCAGATATTTGTGTTCATCAAAACTGGTTTCAAAACCAAAATTAAATTTATACTTCAAATTTTCGAAAAACTCCAGTTCCGTAAACGCATTACCACGCACCCTCACATTTTGGTTGGTGGTCTTTGTAAGATCTTCCTTGGCCACCGGGTTGGTTCCAAAAGTCACATCTCTGGAACCATCACCATATCCATATCCTCCAGGGTTGTCCTCATTATAAACAGGAATGGTAGGGAGCATTCTCCATACATCAATAATTGGGTTGGTATCCAGTTCATCGACCTGATAGTTACTGACAATTATATTTTCTCCAATCCTGAATTTCACATTCTCCCCAAAATTACGATGGGCAGAAGTGTTTGCGCGTAGAGTTATCCGTTCACTTTCTGTACCAATAGTAGTCCCGGAATTGGTTTGATAGTTGGAAGAGATAAAATAACTACTTGTTTCACTTCCTCCGGAAAACGAGACATTATAATCATCTACATGACCCGTTTTGAAAGCTACATCCTGCCAGTTTGTATTTGCATCAAAATGATTGGCCGGCTCATACCCTCCGTTCTCAAAAGCCATGTCATTCAATTCGATCCATTGTTCACGATTGGTTAAATCATAACGGGGAAGCCACTGAAAACTCTTTTTTGCCGAAGCTTCAATCCTCATCGGGCCTTTCTTTCCGCTTTTTGTCGTGATAATAATCACCCCGTTGGCTGCACGGGAGCCATAAATGGCTGCTGCTGAAGCATCTTTTAATACCTGAACCGATTCAATATCATTAAAGTTAAAGTCGCGGTTAGCACCGCCTTCTACAGCAATTCCATCAATAACATACAATGGCTTACTCGAACCAAACGACTTGGTTCCTCTAATCTCAATCCATCCTTCAGCTCCGGGCTTTCCTTCTGTCCGGCTGAAAACTCCCGGAACAGATCCTAAAGCATCTCCCACACCTCCTGTTACTACTGCATTTTTCATCTGTTCGGGTTTAAAAACAGAAACAGCTCCTGTGAGATCTGCCTTTTTCACCGTTTGGTAGCCGATTACAACCACCTCATCCAGCGATTTAAAACTTTCATCCATGGTGACCTCCAATGAGGGTTGACCATTATAAACAACTCTCTGTTGTTCCATCCCTATAAAAGAAAACAACAACGTTTGTCCTTCTTCAACCTCGACAGAAAAATTTCCATCTGTGCCGGTAATCGTTCCTTTTTGAGTCTCCTCTACAATAATATTAACTCCGGGCACAGGCAAACCTGATTCATCAAGTACTTTTCCAGATAGCATCCTCGTTTGGGCAGATAACCCCACGGGAATTAACAACAGCATAAAAAGCAAGATTTTTTTCATAGTAAAAATGATTTAATTTAAATTATGAGCTTAATTTTTCCTTTGACCTTAGCATGAAAAATTCATGAATTAATCAGATTGGAATCCCAATGTGAAACACCACAAACCAACAACATTTATTAACTTTTGAGTACAACTTTTTAATCAAAAGATGCTATTTGCTGACCAATTTCATTACATTTTTTGCGTAATCTGCCAACATGACTATTTTGTGGTATTTCCCGACCGGTTTCTTGTATTGCCTGTAAAAAGAAATTCATTTATTTAGCTTTATTTTACAACGAAACATGATATGACCAAATTTGCATCAATCATCAGCTCCTCAATAACAATGATTGTTGTATTCCTGATTTCCGCACAATCAGGTTTGTGCAACAATTTTAAGTTCATCAACTATCAGGTCAACAACGGGCTGTCTGAAAATACGGTTCAATGCATTATTCAGGATCAACAGGGTTTTCTGTGGTTTGGAACCAAGGACGGTTTAAACCGGTTTGACGGCAGTGAATTTATTATCTTCAAACACGAACCGGGAAATCCCACTTCCATAGGCAACAATTTTATACGAAGTCTTTTTCAGGATGAGGATGGGAAAATATGGGTAGGGACTGACCATCAGATTTATATTTTGAATCCGGCGGAGGAAACTTTCGAAAAGTTCAGCATGAAAACATCCGATGGCGAAATCATTAATTCGGCTGTAACCTCAATCGTGGCGGAGAACAAAAATAAAATATGGATAGGAACCATGACCCAGGGGACTTTTTGTTACGATAAATCATCGCTGGAATTAACACGGTTTTCCAGTGATGACAACGATGGGTCCATTGGTTCCAACCTTGTTTGGAAGATTTATCGCGACAATGCCGGCTCAATGTGGCTGGGCACACGATCCGGATTAAGCACTTACAATAAAGAAACTTCATCTTTCGTCACCTATGGCTCCAGAGAAAAAAAAATGCCTTTCGAAGATGCCGAGATTTTATCAATTTCAGAAGATTCGGATGGAGAGCTTTGGCTTGGGACATGGTCCGGCGGATTGGTTCGCTTTAACCGCACAACCAATGAATTCAGCACCTATTTTGGCAGTAACGCTTCCACCTACATTTCTCACATCCGTGCCATTTTTGAATATCAGAAAGATGAACTATTAATAGGCTCCGACGACGGTTTATATCTCTTCAATAAAAGAACATTGAAATTCAGCAGAATTGACGACCCTTCAGATCCATACAGTCTGGCGGATCAGAATGTCTATTCTATATATAAAGACCGGGAAGAAGGCATTTGGATTGGCACCTATTTTGGTGGCGTAGATTATATTTCAAACAACAGCAAAATTATAGAACACTATTATCCCAAACAAAATAAAAACTCTCTCTCGGGAAAAGCTGTCAGTCAATTTTGCGAGGACCCCAAAGGCAATCTGTGGATTGCAACCGAAGATGGCGGATTAAACTATTTCAATACCGCTTCTAAGAAGTTCACCTCTTTTCTTCCGGGTAAGAACGGGTCTGGAATTAGTTATCACAACATCCATGCATTGGTTCTGGACAAAAACAAGCTTTGGATAGGAACCTTTTCCAGAGGACTGGACGTAATGGATTTGCAGACAGGAAAATTTCAAAATTACCAATTCCATAAAGAGGACAGTAATTCGATAAATGACAATTGCATTTTCTCTCTTTACAAATCCAAAGAGGGGATTCTTTATGTGGGAACCCCTTTTGGATTAAATCGCTACAACGAAGCAAGTGATAACTTCACCAGAATACCGGAAATAAACGGATTTGTTTATGATATGACCGAAGACCATCAGGGTAACTTCTGGATTGCCTGCTATGGAGAAGGCGTTTTTAAAAGAAGCCCGGATTCAAAAAAATGGATTAATTACCTGCACGATATTAACGATTCAACTTCTCTCTGCTTCAACAAAATTTCTGATATCTACCAGGACGAGCAACATAGACTTTGGTTTTCCAGTGAAGGCGGAGGTATTTGTAAATATAATTATGATTCGGATAATTTTCGGACAATTGATGAAACAAAAGGCCTGCCTAACAACGTAGCTTATGGGGTGGTTGATGATAATCATGGGAATATATGGGTCAGTACCAACAAAGGAATATCCCGGATAAATCCTGAATCACTTGAAATTAAGAACTACACTCAGGAGGACGGATTACAAAGCAACCAATTCAACTATAAATCAACATTTAAAGCCAGTGATGGTAAGTTTTATTTTGGGGGTATAAACGGGTTCAATGCCTTTTACCCAAATCAACTTAAAGAAAACAAATATGTCCCGCCAATATGGATCACGAAGTTCGAACTGCTGGACACCAATCTTCCCTCACAAAAAAATGTTTCCGAAATTCCGGATATTCACGACGACAGCTTAACCCTCAGTCACAATCAGGCATCTTTCAGAATAAATTTTGTCAACCTCAGTTTTCAGGCCAGATCAAAAAACCTTAATTCTTATATTCTTGAAAATCTTAATCAGAAATGGATAACTACCAATAAACAAAATCAGGCAACCTACATAAATCTGCCTCCAGGAGAATACACATTCAGGGTAAAAGGTGCAAACAACGACGATGTATGGAATAATTTGGGTGATTCACTTCATATTGAAATTCTGCCACCTTTTTGGAAAACCAATTATGCCGTTACTTTTTATTTTCTTCTCTTTTTCATTATTCTCTTTTTCATGGGCAAATATTATCTTAAGATATCCCATGCAAGACAGGAAAAAAAGCTAGAAGAATTCAGGGTTCTTAAAGAAAAGGAAACCTATCTCTCAAAAATCAATTTCTTCACCAATATTGCTCATGAGATCAGAACACCGATCAGTCTCATCAAGGCCCCCCTGGAGTGCATCAAAGCCCCCGGAGCCTCCAACGAGGAAATCAATGAAAACATCAGGGTCATTGACAAAAATGCTGACAGACTTCTCAATCTTATCAACCAACTATTGGACTTCCGTAAAATTGAGGAAAACAGTTATTTTCCAACCTTCGAACCGGTTAGTTTTAATACCCTTATTTCAGATATCTGTTACAGATTTAAGCCTGCAGCCAATAAGCGAAAGATTACTATTTCTCCGGATATCCCTGAATCAACGGTGATTTCCAACGCCGACAGGGAAGCTTTAATTAAAATTATCAGCAACCTGATGACCAATGCCCTGAAATTTGCAAATCATAAAATTGAAATCGCCCTGAGAGAAACTGGGGATTTTATTGAAATTTCTGTTTCTGATGACGGCCCCGGAATTGATGAAAAGTATAAAGAACGTATCTTTGATCCTTTCTTCCAGATTAATGAAACCAACAAAGATGACAGAAAAAATGGAACCGGCATAGGGCTTGCCTTCTCCCGACAGCTGGCAGAAAAACACAACGGGACCATTTCCCTGAATGATGCAGGAAAAAAGGGAGCTACCCTGATGGTTCGTATCAGCTCGCACCTTCCGGAAACTATAATCGATAAGGCTGAAAAGCAGATTGAGAAAAGTGCAGTAAATTCAGAAACAGAGGAAATATCTTTCCCAAAGGGGAAAGAGAACAAGCCAAACCTGCTGATTGTAGAAGACAATGAAGATTTGTGCAATTTTCTGGAGCGCAATCTAAAAGTAGAATACAACCTCCAGGTGGCATCCAATGGAAGGGAAGCCATAAAATTACTGGAAAACTCTAATGTGGATATTATTGTCAGCGACATTGTGATGCCCGAAGTTGATGGAATGGAACTCGTTCGAAAAACAAAAGAAGATGAACAATTCAGCCACATTCCCATTGTATTGCTTTCGGCACGAACCAATGTGGAATCCAAAATTGAAGGGCTGGATGTTGGCGCCGACAGCTACATAGAAAAACCATTCTCTTTCGACTACCTGAAAGCACAAATTAACAGCCTCATACGCAACAGGGAGCGACTATTGAAGAAATTTGCAAACTCCCCGTTTGTCCCTTACGGTAGTATCGCCAACAATAAGAAAGATGAAGAATTCCTTAACAAACTAAATAAAGAAATTGAAGCCAGCCTTACGGATCAAGAATACTCCATTGAACAACTGACCAAGGCATTGTCTGTAAGTCGCTCAAACCTGCAACGCAAAATAAAAGGAATTTCCGGGATGACCCCTAATGATTACATAAGAGTATTTAAACTTAAAAAAGCCGCACGCCTTATTATCGAAGACAAATATCGCATCAATGAAATTTGTTATCTGGTTGGCTTCAACAACCCATCGTATTTTTCAAAATGCTTTCATAAACAATTTGGAAAACTTCCAAGTGAGTTTCTTAAGGAGAATATTGCTGAATAAAAAAACAAAATCACTTGTAATAGCTGTTGTGGTTATATTTGAGTTTAATTTTATCCTCATTGTGACAACCCCGGCAATTCAAGATGAATGAGAACAGAATGGTGAACAACTAAAAAACCAACAATCCGGATTTTAGTAAGTACAAAAGGAATATATAAATCCTCCCGAACCACATTATACCAATCATCAAAATCGAATATTCTCCGACATTTCATCCGAAAGAACGAACTGTTTCGAATAAAAAGTGGTACCATACCCCACCTTCGTTTTGAAGTAGCATTCCGAAATAGTAAGATAACCCGTTTCTAAAAACACTATTCAATCAGGTCAATCCTCACGTCAACCGCATCAGAAACTTTTAAAGTCTCAAGAAAAGCTTCAAGATTATCCTCTATATGTCCAAGAATCACAAGTCCCTTTCTGTATTCAACCTCTTCTATAAAGAAAGCCAGATATCCCCATGGAGCATAATATGCAATATCACCGACTGATGCTTCACTCCCTGCCGGGGTGTCTCCGGTACTCAATCGTTCAGGTAAACCACTTACTTTCTCAGTGCCCGAGTAATCTTTTAAAGTAATATAGAGTGGAAGGGTTTTAATAAAATCCTTGGTAGCATCACTATCTTTCAGGGTGGCACTCCATTCTTCTCCGTCAATTAAGATTCTTATTGTATGATCGTGTCGGCTGTCTACAGCAGTTTGCGCGGTCGAAGGGAAGGCACAGAATCCTGAAAGCATAATAAGGATGGCGACTTTGATGTTGAAATAGTTATGCATTCTTTTCAATTGTATTGCTTTTTTCTTTTAGTAACAAAACTGTAAAACAAATAGTTTTGCCTTTCAAACAAAAACCGCAAAGGTTAAAGCCATTAGTAGTATTGTGCCCAAAATATTAAGGGGAATGATTTGGGGACTAGCCTGGATGATCCTTTTTGTACCGGTATTGGCCATACTAAAAATCCTTTCCTGCAACAGCCCGGTCCTTGAGCCAATTAGATTTCTACTGGAAAACGACAAGAAATCATAGAATCGGCCTGTTGTTATGTTTTGCTGATTGTCATATAATCATTCTCTCTCCCCGGCCTGAATTGATCAATCCCATTAAAAACACCCAGCGGAAAAATAGCGCTATGAAGAAACAAAGAGGTTCAGTATCGGAATCAAGCCTCAGGTTCAAGTGCCCTGGCATGACTCCTGGGTGCCATACTGTGTCCGTAATGCCTGGCATAAATCCAGGTAAACTCTGCCCCGAAGAAAAGGATAAGACAGGAATAGGATACCCACAGAAGAATGATAATAATTGAGCCTGCAGCACCATAGACACTACCCGGACTGGCCTCCCCAAAATAGAAACTCAGGACCTCTTTACCTATTGAGAAAAGGGAAGAAGTGATAAAAGACCCTACCCAAACGCTTCGCCAGGCAATACGCACATCAGGAAGATATTTAAAAATTAATGCAAATAAAACCGTTATTACTCCAAAAGAAATTACCACATCAGATATCTTCAGGAGGAAAAAAGCAACATCCGGTATCCATCGCGATATATAGCCCTGAAAAGCATTCAGCATAGCAGTCAGGATGAAACTAATGAGCAGGAGAAAACCGATGACCAGAACAAATCCAAAGCTTTTGGTTCGGTCAATCAAATACTGCAAGATACTGTTTTTGGGTTCAGATTTTACCTGCCACACCCGGTTAAGCGAAATCTGAAGATGATAAAAGACTCCTGTAGCGCCAAAAACAAGCGCACCAATACCAATTACCGTCGACACCCAGGAGGATTCTCCATTTCTGGTATTCCGGAAGATGGATTCAACAGATTTGGCAGTCGAAGCACCCATAATGTTTTTAATCTCTTCATAAACTCTTCCTTCCACTATTTCCGTCCCATACAATGAACTAAGCATGCCAATTATAATGACAAGCAAACCGGGAAGAGCCAGAATGGCATAATATGCGACAATAGCACTCTGGCGCCAGGGATCATCATCATTCCAGGCAATGGCTGTCCTTTTTAGCAGTCCGGGCAAATCCTTAAATCTGAAACGCCGGGACTTTACCTCTCCGTTCTCACTCATGATCTTAACGTTTTGCTTTAAATTACTCAATAGTTCGTTAGGTTTTTAGAGATTAGAGAAAATGAGGGCACATCAGAAAACCTCTTAGCAAAAATGGAATATTAAATGCCAATTACAAAAAAAGACCCCTTAACATTCCCGGGAACCAGAAACACTCAGGGATCAACACTAAAAATATATGGTGCTAACTCTCTTGGCGGTCTCTTAATTTTGCTGCCTTCAATTACCTTCTTCGACGAAAACCACCAAAAATAAGCGACAAAACAAATAACACAACAAAAATATAGAAGAGGACTTTAGCAATATCTACTGCACCCTCCGCAATTCCTCCAAAACCAAAAAGAGCTGCCACCAGGGCAATAACAAGAAAAGCTATCGTTAATCTTAGCATAACTGTAATTTTTGAGTTAAAACTTAATACCTGCAGACACTCAAACTCATGAATCTTGCGCATCAAATGGCATTATTTCAGTAAAATCATCCTTACATGCAAACTGAATTAATCCAATAATCGACGGATCAAAATCGAATTCAAGTCCACCAGAAAAGTCAAACTCCCAACCTGAATGAATTTTAGATGGAAAGTTCAGCCCTGAATGAAAGTCACATTTGAAATAAAAATACGCCAAAAAAGTTGACGTATTAAAACAGAGGACAGCAATACAAGCCTGATAAACTACAGTTTGTTCAGTTCATTAACCAACTCTTCTCTGGTCTTTCCGGTTTTCTGTTGAAGTTTACCTAACATTTCGTCCTCTTTTCCTTCCACATAAATGAGGTCATCGTCGGTAAGTTCACCATACTTTTGTTTAAGTTTACCTTTAACTGAATTCCATTTCCCTTTAATTTCAAGCTTATCCATAACACAACAGTTTTAAATTAAACATTAAAATATTTCCCAATAAACGGGCAAAACCTATGACCATCAATTGTAAGAAACAAACAGCCTGATAGTGACCTTAACATGAACAAAAAATAATAACCTTATTTTTGTTTACGGGAGACAGTTAGCACAATTCCTATAACTGTTACAATTGCACTCACAATCAAAGGTGTCCAATTGGCTTTGCTAACAGCAACTTCGGCACCTAGCACTGAAAAGCTCTCTGAGTCATTAATGGCCTGAATTCCAAATACAACCAACCCGACAACTCCAATAATAAGAAGAATAATTCCAACAATTTTCATATAATTATACGTTTGTAATAGTCCGTTAAACTTTTGCAAAAACCTCTGAATCAGCTGTTTATTCTTAAAAGTTGTTTTATGCTAAAGCGCATATTTTCAACATCATACGAATTAACTTAATTCTTATATCTAAAAATCTAGCGGTCTATTGTGTTAGTGAAAATAAAACTCAATTTAAGAAGATGCTTTAGGATTGTCCAGTAAAATCATCATCTAATATGGAAAATTATAGTTTCTGAAGTAATGGTATCGTTAAATAAAAAAAATACCCCTCAAACATCATGAATATTTCTCCTGAAAGACCTAAAAAAAGAACTGTTTGCTAAAAAGTTCAAACATTTTATTATTTTTAATATCAGATACCTATAGATGAGAATCCTGGCAACATGTGCAGGCTCCTAAAATTAATTAAAAACAGCAACCTTTTAACAATAACATTCATGATGTCCAGACTCATTTTTATTATTCTCACTTTACTTTGCACTGTTTCTTCTATTTCTGCAAATGACGAATTCTATATTAATCCCGAACCGGCATGGGTTCAATCGATTCAATTTGAGCTGGATGCCCACCTAATCAGTAAGAATAAGTCCAACGGGGTAAGTTATTTATTGCTCGACATCCAGGAAAATGTTGAAAAAAAGAAGCTTTTTCAGCACCACTCTATAAAAATAAATAATGAAACAGGCATCCAGAATTACTCCGACCTTTGGATAAACTACGATCCCTCCTATCAACAAATTCATTTTCATAAGTTGGTTGTTCACCGAAATAACCGCCAAATAGATCGCTTAAAAAGAGAAGATTTCAAAATCACACGCAACGAAACGGACCTGAGTCGGAATATTTACAATGGTAATTATACCGCAGGCATCTATTTGGAGGATATTCAGGTGGGTGATGTTATTGAATATGCATACACTTTAAAAGGGAGCAACCCTGTATTTGAAGGAAACTATATTAATGAATTCTATCTGGAGTATGGGGTTCCAATGAATAAGATATTTCTGCAAATTACGTATCCCCGGGAAAGAAACATCCAATATAAGCTATTCAAGAGCAAAGAAAAACCGGAAAAAACTACTGAGAATGGTCAGATAACTTTAACCTGGAATTTTTCTGATGTATCAGAAGTGGTTACCAATTCCGAATTACCCGGCTGGTACTCCCCTTATGCAAAAGTTCAACTTAGTGAGTTCACCCATTGGAAGGAAGTTATTGAATGGGGTGAAAGCCTTTTCCCTCAGGTGGATATTAAAGGTACGCCCCTGGGTAAAAAATTCCGTGAAATTACCAAAGGATTAAATAACCAGCATGAAAAAATAAACGCGCTAATCAGGTTTGTTCAGGATGAGGTCAGGTATGTGGGAATTGAAGCCAGTGTTAATTCTCATAAGCCACATCATCCACAGGAAGTTTTTGCAAAACGTTTTGGAGACTGCAAAGATAAATCATATCTGTTGGTTGTCTTGCTCAGACATCTGGGCGAAAAAGCCTGGCCTGCTTATGTAAATACTATTGTGAAGCACAAAGTGAAGGAGCATCTGCCATCGCCTATTGTTTTCAATCACGCCATCGTGGCCATTCAAAATAAGAATGAACTGTACTTTGTAGATCCAACCTTCTCGAATCAGGAAGGAGATTTCAGACAAGCTTACAACGGAAACTATCAAACCGCTTTGGTTGTCGATAAAGCGAAAAGTGGACCGGTGGATATACCAGTTGCGTCCAAAGAGAAGATTATTATTCACGAAAAAATTGAAACCACCGACACCATTCAACCGGCCAAATACATAGTTGAAAGCACCTACATGGGAAGCGAAGCCGATCAAATAAGGACATCCTTCCGGTCACGTACGCGCAAAGAGATGGAATCTTCTTATCTCGACTTTTACGACTATGTCTATCCAAGTATGCGAATGGTTGATGAAGTGGAAATACTTGACAATAAAGAAGACAACATTGTAAAAACAAAGGAGCATTTTGAAATTGATGATTTCTGGACTTACGATAACTCCTCCACTGTAAATGATTATATTTCAATAATTACCCCGACCAACCTTCGGTACTATATCTCCGAACCGAAGCAGAAAAACAGGGATATGCCCTACTCTATCTATCATCCCATCGAAATAGAAAACAAGATAGAATTCATTAATACAAAAGAGTTTTCCGTGGAAGAAACCCAGGGAGAGATAAGCAACCCCTCTTTCCATTTCTCATATAATGTCTCCCATTCAGGAAAGAAAGTGACTTTTGACTATCGGTATAAGTCATTGAAAGACCACGTAACAGTCGCTGATTTTGACGACTACTACAAGGATGTGGAGGAAATTATTAATTCCACATGGTACCGGTTTACCTACGGAAAAAATGGCGAGTTACCCACAGGTTCTTCAACCAACTGGTTGATGGTCATTATTTCTATCTTTTCTGTTATCATCCTGGTTTACATCGCTGAAAAACTATACCGCAAGGACGTTCAAACAATCGCCCCCCCGGAAAAACCACTGAAAATTGGAGGCTGGCTTCTACTCCCGACCATAGGTCTCTTAATCTCACCCTTTGTCTCCCTTTATACTCTTTTTAGCGCAGACTATTTCAATCAGGAATCCTGGGAGTTTATTAGCTCAGCTTCCAGCGCAGGCTACAACAAAATATGGTCCGCGACCTTTGTAATGGAGTTATTGGTTAATATATTGCTGGTTGTTTATACCTTGTTCCTTATATTAATCCTGTTCAAAAGAAGGACTATTTTCCCCATTCATTATGTTGTTTTCAGAATCTTGTTTTTACTGTTTATTGTAACAGACATTATTCTCGTTGGAATGATAGATTCTGAATACTTTGCACACCAGGGTCCTGATATTAAGAAGTTGGTTCAGGCTACTGCAGCAGCTGCTATATGGGTACCCTATATGTTTATTTCCCAGCGGGTAAAAAATACATTTTTTGTCAGATTTAACTCTTCTAAGAAGTTGAAGAATTAACCCCGTCCATCCTTCTTTCTCGGGAATACAAAAATGAATTCCCCGGAAGCAACAGCACTTGCCGCCGGGGAATTACTGAGAAAAACTGAATGTTCAGGCCTGATTAAACCTGAACAGAT
>NZ_JADQBH010000115.1 GCF_016278715.1 Marinilabilia sp.
GTCCACTCCGAAAAGATTCTTTGGTGCCGAACATCTTCGTTAAATAAATCTTTTAAGTCTTCATTAACAACAAGTTAACTCCGAAACTAAAATTCCTTGCGTCTCGATCCTGACAAAAATACCTCTTTCCGAGCAAACTCATCTTTAGTATTGCAAATCAAATTTAATCATTAAAGCCGAACTATTCATACTTAATTAATAATTCTAGTCCCATTCTTCAAAGACATTTAATCTTTGAGAAAAAATTGCTTCGCGTTTCTCCCAATGAAAGATTTTAATAACAATCAAATTAATAATTGGTGACCACATTTGGGGAACTGGTGTACTTATCCTTTCTATTTTGCCTCAAACTTTTTGTAGGTGGCACTCGCTATGAAGCCATCCCAATATTTTTCCATTAATTATTCTTACCCACCCTCTAAAAAAGGGGGTGTTCTTCCAAATTATACTCTTTTCTCATCAAGAACCCAATTCCAAACAGGGGGTATTTCATAAAAAATGCAAAATTTTCAATTTTACCCCCTAAAAAATTAGGGTGGAATATCAAATTCATATATATTTGCATCAACAACCTACAAAAAAGAAGGGGTGAGTCTTAAAAAACAACAAATCACAACCAACCACCCCTGTTTTGACGAGGCAAACAATTTTATTAACCACTTATTTTAAAAACTAACCGCTATGAGAAACTTTGGAAAACTATTTTTGGTTATGACCGTCCTGGGTCTTTTTTTCACCGGCTTTACTGGTAAAGCACAGGTTGATGTGAGTGTAGGGGCCGACCTGATGAGTCGTTACGTATGGCGTGGAACCGACTTTGGGGGCTCACCCAGTATTCAACCTTATCTGGAAATGAGTGCAGGTAATTTTGTGTTGGGTGCCTGGGGTGCTTACACTACCAACCTGCCTGGAGCTCAAGAAGCCGACCTTTATGCCGGCTATTCATTTGGGGAGGTTTTCGGCCTTACCGTTACCGATTACTACTTCCCCATGGATGACATGTCGGATGAATATTTCGATTACGACAACAATCATTCTATTGAAGTCAGTGGAACCCTCACATTGGACAAATTCAGTCTGCTGGCAGGTAAGTTCTTTGCCGGAGCCGATGACAAGTCACTCTATTTTGAAGCGGGTTATGATTTCGGTCTGGTTAATGCTTTTGTAGGAGCCGGCGATGAAGTCTATACCACCGATGGAGAATTTGGAATCGTAAACATTGGAGTTGGGGCTTCAAAAGAGATAAAGTTCACAGATTATTTCTCACTTCCTCTTTCCGGTTCTGTTATTCTGAACCCGGAGAGCGAGAGTTTATTCATGGTGGTAGGGGTATCGTTCTGATGCCGAAAAACCCGGTGGTAACCAATTTGAACCACCGGAGATTCTTCCAACAAGTCAAAAACCTATAAAAAAATTACTCATGAAAAAAATTGAAGCCATCATACGCAAAACCAAGTTCGATGATGTAAAGGAAGCCCTCAGCAAAGTGGGAATAGATTTCTTTTCCTTCTGGGAAGTACGCGGAATAGGTCGGTCACGCGAAGAAAGGGCTTTCCGTGGTATCATTTACGACACCAGTGCCATTGAGCGGATAAAAATATCGATTGTAGTACGTGACAAAAACCTGAAAAACACCATTAACGCCATCCTGGAATCGGGAAAAACCGGTGCAATTGGAGACGGGAAAATCTTCGTGGTTGACATAGAAGAATCCTATCGGATACGCACAGGGGAAAAAGGCGATGAAGCCCTTTTTATCAAAGGAGAGGAGGAGTAACACCAACCCTTCAGGTTTAATCTATTAAAATCTTACTATTATGGAAGAAATTACAAAACAAGTATCCGAAATATCCGTCTCTTTAGACATGTTATGGGTTTTAATTGCAGCCGCAATGGTCATGTTTATGCAACCCGGTTTTGCAATGGTTGAAGCAGGATTTACCCGCGCCAAGAACACAGCCAACATTCTGATGAAAAACTTTCTTGATTTTTCTGTTGGCTCACTGGTGTTTTGGCTGATAGGCTTCAGCATCATGTTTGGCACCGACCTTGGAGGATTCATCGGTATGCCCGATCTCTTCTTCTCAGGAAGTTATGGCAATGATGTAGATTATGCCATTTTGATATTTCAGACCGTTTTTGCCGCTACTGCTGCTACCATTGTATCCGGTGCCGTGGCCGAACGGACAGAGTTCAAGGGATATATCATTGCCAGTTTCTTTATCACCGCACTTATATACCCCATTTCCGGGCATTGGGTCTGGGGCGGAGGATGGCTCAGCGAGCTGGGCTTCCACGACTTTGCTGGTTCAACCGTAGTACACTCCGTGGGCGGATGGCTTGGTTTGGTTGGCGCGGCAACCGTAGGACCTCGACTGGGTAAATACAACGGCAAACGAAAAGCCATCCCTGGACACAGTTTAACCATTGGCGCCCTTGGGGTATTCATACTATGGTTTGGTTGGTTTGGATTTAACCCCGGGTCTCAGTTAGCAGCCAGTGGACTGGACAACATTTCCGCTGTTGCCTCCATCTTCGTAACCACAAACCTGTCGGCTGCCGCAGGAACCGTTACAGCAATGATTATCTCCTGGATGCGATACAAGCGACCTTCTCTGGGCTTGTCCCTTAACGGTGCCTTAGCCGGATTGGTAGCCATTACAGCTGGTTGCGACATTGTAAGTCCCGGCGGGGCTGTCATTATCGGAATCGTAGCAGGATTTGTACTGATATTCGGTGTTGAAATGCTGGACAAGCTTAAAATTGATGACCCTGTAGGTGCCGTTACAGTTCACGGATTCAGTGGTGCTGCAGGAACCCTCATGGTGGGTCTTTTGGCCACCGAAGGAGGACTCTTTTATGGTGGCGGAGCAAGCCTGCTTGGAGTTCAGGCCTTAGGTGTCGTAGCTGTTGCCGCATGGGCACTTGCACTTGGATTCATCCTGTTCAGAGGCATTAAAGCTACTGTTGGGCTGCGTGTTCCCAAGCGCGTTGAGGAAGAAGGTCTCGACATCTATGAGCATGGGGAAACTGCTTACGACAATCTTGTATAATTAAATTTCAGATGTCCGTTTCCGGGAATTAAATACTCCGGAAACGGACTTTATATTCTGCACCTTTCAATTTACCTTAATAACCGTAAAAAACGAGACAACCCGGAAGGAGATATTCATTAAAAAATGCCATAACGATGGCTGATCTGGTTTAAATTATCCAGTTCTATTAATTGTCCTGTTTTTAAGTCTGTCTGAAAAGGCAGACTTTTTTTTGACACAAAAAAATGTCCCGCCGAACAATTCAGCGGGACGTTTTTATATATCCGTAGTAAAAAAACTATCAGGCATTAATCATCATTGGCATGAGCAACATAAGCTCGTCCTCATTTTCGGACTTATCGAAAGGCACGAAAATCCCTGCACGGGCAGGGTCTGACAATTCAAGAACAATATCAGATGAAGAAATATTCTCCAGTATATCGGCCAGAAATCCTGATTTAAAACCAATCTCCATTTCGTCGCCTTCGTACTGACAACCCAGTTTTTCGTGGGCCGAAATAGAAAAGTCCAAATCCTGAGCTGAAACCACCAT
>NZ_JADQBH010000174.1 GCF_016278715.1 Marinilabilia sp.
TTCATGAATTCATTTTACTTCAATTCATTTTACTTCAATTACTAGAGAGTTAGATTTTAGTCCATTGGAAGAAGCCGTTACAGTAATCGCACCAACCCGATTCCCAGCTTTAAGTAACACCGTTGCAATTCCTGCCTCGGCATTAATCGGGTTGGCTCCAATCAATGTTGCATCACCTTCTACCTCAAAAGTGACACTTTGGGAGGCTTCCGGAACGACTGTCCCATGAGCGTCGGTAACTGATGCATACAGAAACACCACATCATTACGTCCGTTTTCCAATGGACGACCGCTTTCGTCGAACCAAAGAGTAAGCCCGGCAGCCTCTCCGGGAGTTCGGCGCATGGCTTTGGTAACTTCTTTTCCATCAACAAAGCCTTTTGCCACCAATTCTCCGGGTTCAAAATTATCCAGATGAAAAGTAAACGGCGGGTGGTCCAGATGGCTACTGATGCGATCCTGATCGGGTTTTTGACGGCCCAAAGAACGACTGTTAACCAGCAATTCCACTTCATCGCAGTTGCTGTAAACTTTAACATCAGTAAAAGACGGGTCGTTGTAAAAATTAGCAATTTCAATAAAGGGACTGTAAAATTCTTCGCTAATTTCAGGCTTAATGTCTGCCTGACTTTTGTAGAAATAGTAAGCGAATTTGGGCAACCTGAAAATATCCATAATCCCGGAAGCTTCGATATCCGGAGCATATCCCCGGTTGTAATCGTACATCAGCCAGTTGGCATCGCCACAGGCAGGCCCCTGCAAATTGCTGTTGTGGGCCTCCTGATAGTTAATTGCCTGCTGAGCAAGCCGTTTCTGGCCAAATCCCCGCAACTGACGTGAATTACGCTCTTCGGCGGTCAGGTCTTCAAAAGCTGTCTGATTGAAACCGGCATTCTGAGCATAGTATTCCCAGTCTCCATACTCGGCAATAAAGATGGGCTTTTCATTGTCGTATTGATTCCAGTAATGAGGAGGTTTTCCATGCTGACGCGCAGGAATATAAATATCATAGACCTCATCTACCCAGCCACAGGTGTAAACATCCTGATGCGGGTACTCCTCATGCACGGCATTATGAGCCCGCTGCATAAACTCCAGGGACATGCCGGATTCATTGAGAGAGGCCTCCCAAACAACAACCGAAGGATGATTGCGGTCACGGCGTACCATGTTCCTTACATCAAGGATTGCCCTCTCCTGAAACTCTTCATTTCCAAAGAATTGCCACCCGGGAATGGCATCCATTGTCAGAAGTCCCAATTCATCACAAGCCTGCATAAAAGACTTTGAGTGGGGGTAATGAGACAACCTGACAAAATTGAACCCTGCCTGCTTTATTTTATAAGCATCACGGTAATGGGCATTGTCCGACAATGCATAGCCGATATAAGGATATTCCTGATGACGGTTGGTTCCTCTTAAGAATAAAGGTTCTCCATTTAAAATGAATTCCCCTGCTGTCCATTTAAATGTTCGTATGCCAATGGTTTCAGTGACTTTGTCAACTACCTTCCCGTTGTTCAGCACCTCCACATTCAACTGATACAGATTGGGATTATCGGGCGACCAAAGTTGAGGATCCTCCACATCGAAAGAGGTTTTCATTTCCAAATGGGTTCCTGCATTAAGCATTTGCAAGCGAGCACTTCCGCTGGCAACATTATTTCCGTCCGCATCAACCAGATTGGTGTTTAATGATACTTCTACCGCTTTCTGACCGTCATTCACCACATCCACCTTTAAATTCACAGTAGCTTTCTCTCCCGAAACTTCAGAATAGGTTACAAAAAGGCCACCACCTGCGACTTTTCCGGCTTCTATCGGATCCGAGATATGAACCTGATCTTTAACAAAAAGCCAAACATTTCGATAAATCCCACTGAACCAATTAAAATCCAAATCGTCAATGGGTTTACCCGGAGGCACAAGCGGATTGTCTTCATTATTGAGCTTAACCAACAGAATATTTTCGTCTCCATATTTCAATTCGTTGCTCAGATCATAATAAAAAGGCAGATAACCACCTTCATGGGTCATCAGATGCTTTCCGTTGAGATATACATCAGCCACTTGCATGGCTCCTTCAAATTTAACGGCTACATGTTTGCCATTTAAAGAAGCAGGAACCGTGAATGATTTCTTGTAAAAAGACGTTCCCTGCCACTGACGTTCTTTGAGTACCAAAGGCTCAATGTGAGCGGTGTGAGGAATCGTAACCTTTTCCCATTTGGTGCTATCATCCGACGAAAACAGAAGTCCCACATCACCAACCTGCGCCCCTTTCACAAACTCCCAGTCGTTATTAAACAAGTTTGCTCGTTTATGAAAGCCAGGAACACCAGCCTTGTTTTGACATGAGAAAAATGCCAGTGTGCTTATTAAAATCAGAAGTGCTCGTTTCATATTTAAGGTTTATTCAATAATGAGCGTGATATAAAAAAAATATTTCTGCACCGGAGTTAACCCCCTGTTAATGAGAGTTCAAAATTTTCAAGAACGAAGAGTTTGGCAACAAAGATGCTTTTCAGACCGGGCTCAATAATACATTTCAATTTGCGCGACAGTGTCAGGTTTAATAATCTACACTCAGGTAATTTGCTGCTTCAGTAACATTTCCGGAGAAATTGAACAGTGCACAATTCTCCCAACTGGAACCGGTTCCCCAGAGGTCTTTCATTCCTGATGTTATCCAGGCAGGCTCCCAGTAAATTACGCCTAAAGCCCCGGCATCAGACATATTCTGCGATAAGGTTGTGAGAAATTGTTTCTGGCCCTCCACGGTGTAAGGAAACTCTTCCAACGGAGCAGTTTCCGAAGAATATATGTTTCCGTAATTATCGTTGTGATCGGTCGTGAAGGGATAGGCAGTTTCCATCACCAGCAATTCTTTGTCATAAGAAGCTTTCAGTTGAGATACAAGATTAGGAAGTGCTTCGAAAGAAATGGTGGTGTGCCACAAGTGGTAATAGGAAAATCCCATGATCTCAAAATCAGTAACCTTTCCTTTGTTGATGACATCCGCCATCCACCATTCGAGATTTTTGGGGTCGGCGATGTGTAATGCCACTTTAATGTCCTGTCCCGATTGGGATTCCATATCTCGAACTGCTTTAATTCCGGCATTCACCACCTGTCCGAAAGCTGCCCAATTCCCATCGTAAACATTAAGATCAGGGAACCCCTCAGGAGTCGATGTGGTCATCATACCGGGGTTGGTTTCATTTCCAATCTGAACCATTTGAGGTAACAGGTCTCTTTCTTTAAGATATTCAAGAACTGTGTAAGTATAATTGTATACCGAGTCGCTCAACACATCAAGACTGGTGATATTCTTCCATGCGGCAGGCACATCCTGATGTCCGGGATCTGCCCAAGTGTCGGAGTAATGAAAATCCAGGAGAACAGCCAACCCGATTTCGTGAGATCGTTCAATGGTTTTGGCCACATCTTCGGGGCCACTGTAAACAGGAGTAGCATCTCCGTAGATATCCTTCACCCATTGCGGATTGTGCCAGATGCGCACCCGGGTCAGATTGGCTCCTTTGTCACTCAACACCTCAAAAGGATCGGCCGGTTCGTTGTCTTGTTTGTATTGTCCTCCATGGTCTTCTACCTGATTGACGTATGATAAGTCAACCCCTTTAATGAAATCTGCCAATACAGGTTTATCAGAAGGTTCTTCTTCCGGCTGAGGCTTGTCCTTTTTATTGTCCTCGGAACAGGCAAAGCTCAGAACAGTTGTAAATAGAAGAGCAAAAACGAATAGAATCTGGGGCTTTCTCATACGTATAAAATTTATTTAATATAGTCTGATGAAACGTGCATGCAAAGGTTCAGCCAACTTCTTCCCGATTCAAATTAGGGATTTGCTATGTGGATAACCTTTCCAGGCTTGTTTCACAATAATCAATTTACCGGTATCAAATTTTCATGAGTTGACGAACTTTTGGAAAACTCATTCCTGGAAGCAATCAAACTGCGCATCAAACTTAAACAAGTATTAAAAAATGTAATTGTTTTAATCCTCCAAATAGTTGTCTGAATCATACATTGTAAGCAAAACCAAAGACACCAAAGTTCACTTCGCTGACTTACAATACATTAACCAACTTGTCTAAATCTTACAAATCCTTGTTAAATTCTATCATTCAACCATATTCTGTTAAAATATTTTTAATTTTACCCGTTCCGCGAAAGAATCATGTCATTAGAAAGCAGATTATGTCAGTCCTGTCGACCATAAGAAAATCATTGGCAACAATATGTTTGCTGGTAATCTTTTCCTGCATTACAGAAGCATTACCAGCACTCTACTTCTCAAATCTTACAATTGAGCAGGGGTTGCCCTCCAATGTTACCAATTCTATTGTTCAGGACAAATACGGGTTTATATGGATCGGAACACAAGAAGGATTATCCCGCTACGACGGATTTGAGATGATGACCTTTCAGCATTCAGGAAACTCAGGTTCTATCCCTTCGAACAATATCTCAACCCTGTTGTATGATGATAATTTAATATGGGTAGGCACATGGAACGGACTCTGCACCATCAATATTCACAACTATGAGATAAAACAAATCAACCTGGGACGCAGCAAAACCATCCGGGCTCTTTACAAGGACAAAGAAGAAAATATATGGATAGGAACAGCCAACGGGCTCCTGAAACACCATCCTGAGAAAAATATTTTCACCTTTTATGACAGCTCTAACTCCGGGTTATCGCACAACACAATACGTTCTTTTCATCAATCAGGCAACGGAGACCTGTGGATTGGAACCTATGACGGACTCAACAGATATCGGCAGGGCAAAATAACCTCATTCGAAGTAAAAGGAGACTACAAGCCCTTGCTCGAAAACAACCTGGTAGTTTCCATCAGTGAATATGCCAAAGGATGTGACTCACTGTTATGGGTGGGAACAGAAACAGGCCTTGCTCTGTTTAACACCCACGACAAAAACTTTAAGCACTACAATACATCAAATACTCAATTTAGCAATGAAGTAATCAAAACCATATACCATCAGAATGATTCGCTACTTTGGCTGGGAACCGATTTTGGCCTGAACCTTTTTAACGTCAAAACTGAATCGGCAACTGCATTCTTTCACGATCCTCTTATAAACAACACCATTGCCAACAATGTGGTCTGGCAAATATTTGAAGACAACCAGGAGCGGGTCTGGCTAATTACTTCAGGCGGCGTCAGTCTGGTCAATAAAGGAGAGCCTTATTATCATTTACACGAGGAGTTTTTCAGTTCCGACGAGCCGAGAATCGGAAATCAGATCAGGGACATTTTATCTGACCAATACGGAAATATCTGGCTGGCAACCATTCACGGGGTGGTAAAAGAAAACCTCCAAAACGGAGAAAGAGAAACATTCTCCACAACTTCTGAAAGTACAGATCAGGTTCTTCTGGATAATGTTTATGCGCTTGAGGAAGACCATATCGGACGTATCTGGATTGGGACGGCAGCGGGAATCAACATCCGGGATAACAGGAAGAACCAGATGCACGCCATTACTGCCGGGAAAGAGAACGGATTAACCTCCAATTACATCAGTGGAATTGTCCAGGCTTCTGACGGAAGTTTCTGGGTTAGTGCCTGGGAAGGTGGGGTATTCCGCACTGAAGCGGACGGAAGTTCCCCGGAAGATTTTCATTTTATGCTGATCGACAATGAGGGTGGCGGCCAGTTAATGAAATATGGCGAACAAATATTTTATTCAAGCGGTAATCAACTCAGTGTTTTTGACCCTGTAACATTCAATAAAAGTCAGGTTAATAAGGTCAACCAACTTATTAAAAACCGCTCAGTAACCATTATCCGTGCCGGGAAAAATGAGAGCATGTGGATAGGTGCCGAAAACATGCTCATCCGCTTCATTCCAAAAACAGGAGAAGTGAAAAGCTTTGACGTCAATATCAGCAGCCCCCACAAAATCATCAATCTGGAAGAGGATGACTCTGGAAACATCTGGGGAACCACACAAAATTCCATTTTCAGGGTTAATATTGGGACAAGTGAAACAATTACAATTCCAGTCAATGAAGGTTCTCCGTTCAAAGGGTTTTATTCCAACTGCAGTGCTATTGCCGGAAACGGGAATATCTTGTTTGGCGGGGACAATGCTTATTTGGAGATTGCTCCTTCACACATTAATTATTCAACAGGCAAACCTTCCTTTTTTATCACAGGTATCCGAATAAATAACCAACCGGTGCAACCATCCAACGCACCGGACATTCTATCGTCGGACATTGCATATACTCAAAACATAAACCTAAAATATCATCAGAACTCATTAACCTTCGAATTTTCGACTCTTGATTACCTCTATCCCGATATGGGGCAATTCCGCTACCGGTTGACGCCGGACCAGGAGGAATGGATATCCAGTTCAGGGAGAAACAATTATGCCGTATTTTCCAATGTTGCACCGGGCAATTACGTATTGGAAGTCCAGGGAACCAACCATCTGGGACAATGGAGCGAAATCCGGAAACTCCTGATTGACATTTCTCCTTCGATCTGGCTAAGCAAAGGTTTTCTAATGCTTTACATCGCCTTAATTCTGGGGTTGACATATTTTATCTTCAGAGTTTACAATTACCGTCAACGTCTCAACAGTGAGTTGAAAATAGTCAGACTCGAAAAGCAGCATAGTGAAGCCCTTTATCAGGCAAAAATCCGATTTTTTACCAACATTTCACACGAATTTCGCACTCCTCTGGGTTTAATTATTTCACCGCTTAAACAATTATCACAAGGCAACATACAGGATGTCCGTTTCCGCAAAATGATTGAACTGGCACACAGAAATGCCGGTCGGCTCAACAAGCTTATCAACCAACTGCTTGACTTTAGAAAGATAGAATCGTCTCAACTTCAACTAATAACCCAACCCGTCGAAATGGTTGCTTTTACCAGGGAAATCTACTCCTCTTT
Source organism: Marinilabilia sp. (assembly GCF_016278715.1). Classification (GTDB taxonomy): domain Bacteria; phylum Bacteroidota; class Bacteroidia; order Bacteroidales; family Marinilabiliaceae; genus Marinilabilia. The sequence continues at coordinate 6,963 of NZ_JADQBH010000174.1, forward strand.
CGATGACCTGGCACAACGTAACCAGCTGAATTATCGTTTTCATGCTTCGCCGGATTCAGTGAATTGTATGCTGGACCGCGAAAAGGTTGAAACCATTCTCTTCAATCTTTTATCCAATGCCTTTAAATATGCACCCCGGGAAGGGGAAATAGAAGTCGGACTCAAAACAACAAATGCACTAAATAATACCTCCACTATCGAAGTTAGTGTTGAAGACAATGGCCCCGGGATTCCGGAAAATGACCGCAATCATATATTTGAGCTGTTTTATCGGACCGATGAAAAAACCAACACCCGCAACGGCTCAGGAATCGGGCTAACTCTTGCCATGGAATACGCACAGCTGCATGGCGGCACCATAATACTGGAAAGTGAAGCCGGCAAGGGAAGCAGATTTACATTGTTGTTGCCCCTCCTTAAAACGGAAATCCTTAACGAAGTCGGAGACCAAAATACCAACCCGGAGGACAAAGAAAGAATGACAAAAACGGGTATTGAAGCACCCGAAAAGGCGCCTAAAATTCTTTTGGTTGATGACAATACCGACTTTCTGGACTATCTGACCATCAACCTTGAAGCGGAATACCATCTCCTCACTGCTGAAGATGGTAGTGAAGGACTAGAGCTGGCAGCCGGCGAAAAACCGGATTTGATTATTTCGGACATAATGATGCCCGTAATGGATGGCATTCAATTGTGCGAACAAATCAAGACCAATACCTTAACAGCACATATCCCCGTAATCCTCCTTACCGCCAAAACCCTTGACATTGACAAAACCGAAGGAATGAACAAAGGGGCAGATATGTACATCACCAAACCCTTCGATATTGAATTTCTCAAATCGAGCATTCACAGCCTGTTCCGCCGTGAAGAGGAAATGATCCGCTACATCAAAAACCAACTTATTCTGAACCCAGGAAAAGAAGAAAAAAGGGAACACCCCGATGAACTTTTCTTAAAAAAAGTGATGACTATCATTGAGCGCAATATGAATAATCCGGCATTTTCGGTAGATAGGATAAGTGAAACCGTAGGGATGAGCAGCACCCACCTCTATCGTCGGCTAAAAAGTATCACCGGCATTTCCACACGGGATATTATCAATAATTACCGAATGCAAAAAGCGGCACAGTTGCTTTCAGACAAAGAGGGAAACATTACAGAAGTGATGTATGCTGTGGGCTTCTCAAGCCTGTCCAGTTTCTCAAAGAGCTTTAAAGCCAAATTCGGAGTGTCTCCAAGGGTGTATTGCGACCAGAGGGAACGCCAAATATAACCCGACACATTACTTTGAAAAGAGCAATATCGGATTAGCAACCAAAAAAAACCAGCGAACCCCCAAAAATGTCAGTTCTGCAATATCATTTTCGCCACATCATAATAGGAGCTTTTCTTTGTTGATTATTAACCTTTAAATCAAAACATCATGAAAAGTTACATTTATTTATTTGTGGCGATTTCACTGGGGAGCAGCCAATCGAACCTAAAAGGGCAAACCAGCTTCAACATTGAATTACCAAACCGGCTGCCAACCGACCTGGTATTGAAAAATTCAGAAATCCGAACTTACCGAATAATAACGGACTATTTGGATTACGATTTAAAAGGGAATTTCAATGCAAAAAGACGGGTTGCGGGTGATTATACCATTGGGTTGCCTGGCGACACGGTACGATGGAATAACATTAGTCTCTCCAATTCAGCCGACCTGGAAGGAACCTTCCCGAAAGGCAAAAAGCAACAATATATGGAGAATTTCTCCTATATTCAGGATGAGAATATTCTATCCCAATCGTTTTTCAAAGATATCCCCCAGGCAGATATTCTTATAAGAAATCTGATTTGGGATGTTGCCGGCTTAAATTGGTTTGCATACTGGAATTGGGACAAATTGGAATTAAACAAACCCTATAGAGACAAGAACATAAACAATCAGAAATTGGATCTGTCGGGTCAGGGAACCTTTGAAAACCGGAATGTGGAAATAACCTGGATCGGCGTTACAAAGCAAAACAATGAGACCTGTGCAATTCTGAAATACTCAACCATGAATAACCCGCTGACTGTAAAACTCGAAAACATGAATATGACCGGTCGAAGCCACTACTGGGGAGAAATTTACGTATCATTAGAAGATAAAGAAATTGAAATGGCTACGCTGCTTGAAGATGTAGTTACAGATATTTCTCTGGAAGGCCAACCAAATAACATTTTGGGATATACTGTCAGAAAAATCACTTTGGCCAAAACCAATTAATTATGAAAGAACTTCATAAATCTGCAAAATTTTGGTTGTTGTACCATGTTGGCATGCTGTCCTGGGGGTTTCTGGCAGCTATGGTAATCAAATACAACCAGGAAGGGGACCCATTTCCCCCCACCTTTTTGGTACCCTTTATTTCCATATTTCTAATTTCATCAGGAATTGGCTACCTCGCAAGCTTCATGACTGTTAAAGCTACAAAGTTAAGCCTCGACAAACTAAGAAAATGGCTTCTTCCCGCACTTTTAATTTTTTATGCCGGAGCCTTTTTAATCTCAAATCTGGTTATTTCTCTGGGCGTTTTGGGATGGTTTATTTATTCCGGAAGAGATTTGAATGAGTTCTTTCCACATCTTTTTCGAAACGAATTAAACCTTGCCAATTCCTCCTTTGCTATGTGGCTCATGTTTTTTACCATCGGATTCTTTTATGTTATATGGCAGAAATCATCGAGGCGTGAACAAAATCTCATCAATGAAAATCTAAAATACCGATACAATACATTAAAGTCACAAATTAATCCACATTTTTTGTTCAACAGCTTTAACACCCTTTCAGAACTTGTATACGTAAACCCGCAAAGAGCAGACAATTACATCCAGAAACTTTCCGGAATATATCGGTACATCCTCGAAAATGAGCAAAACGACCTGATTCCCCTTCCGGACGAAATACAATTTGTGGAACGGTACATGGCATTGCAAGATGAAAGAAACAAGGGGACAGTAAAGCTTTTGATGGACATTAAAGATGCATCAGCTTTTGAAATCATACCCGTTTCACTACAGATTCTTATTGAAAATGCTTTAAAACACAATGAAGCATCGAAGAAGGCGCCACTGGAAATAAGCATCTTCAGAAAAGGAGAGTATTTATTGGTCACAAACAACAAACAGGCTGTAAACATGTTGGAGCCATCCACCAGAACAGGCCTTACAAACCTGTCTGAAAGGGCAAAAATAATAACTGAAAAAGACCTCATTATCAGAGATTCGGACAACAAATTCGAAGTGTTACTTCCCTTAATTCGCAAAAGCCATGAAAGTACTGATCATCGAAGATGAAAAACCCGCAGCCGACAAGCTGGTTCGATTACTGACCAATCAGGAATATCCCATAGAAATACTTAGCACCCTGACTTCAGTAACAGAGTCTTTAAACTGGTTGCAAAACAATTTATCTCCCGACCTGATTTTTATGGATATTCAACTGGAGGACGGCACTTGTTTTGATATTTTTGAGGCCATGAAAATCACCATTCCGGTGATTTTCACAACAGCCTACGACCAATATGCCCTGAAAGCCTTTAAAGTGAACAGTGTGGATTATCTATTGAAACCTGTTGACCCGGGGGAATTAAGAATAGCCCTGCAAAAATATGTCACAACACATTTTCAGAGTAATAATCTGCTTCAACTGGAAACGGCATTGAGACAATTGCCCCAAAATAAGAAAGAACGATTTCTTGTAAAGGTTGGCGATCACTTCAAATCTATTCCAACTACTGATATCAATTGTTTTTATATTGAAGAACGATGCACTTTTCTTAATTGCGGCGAGGGAAGATCTTATGGAATTGATTATTCTCTTGACAAGGTGGAAGAACTGGTGAATCCTAACCGGTTCTTCAGAGTTAACCGCAATTTCATTGTAAATTTTTCTTCCATCTCCGATGTACTTTCTTATTCATCTGCCAGATTAAAGATCAAATTGATTGGCGTTGACAACAACCATCTTATTCTGGTGAGCAGGGAGCGGGTACGTAGATTTAAGGATTGGATGGATCGATAGAAATTCCATGTCAGAAACATATTCTTTGGGGAAAATAAATAATTTTCTATATTTGTGTCGTGCGCGACTTAATTGCTTGCGATTTATTTTTAAAACAACTCATAATATGGAAAATAATTTTTATCAATTCTCGGCAGAAACACTTTTTGGCAAAAAGGTAGATATGACTACCTACAAAGGAAAAACAGTAATTGTAGTAAACACCGCCAGCAAATGTGGATTGACACCACAATACGAAGGACTGGAAGCGCTTTACAAGAAGTACAAAGACAAAGGGTTGGTGATACTCGGGTTTCCATGCAACCAGTTTGCCAACCAGGAGCCGGGAGATGAAAAAACCATTTCAGAAACTTGTTACACCAACTATGGGGTTACCTTCCCAATGTTTGCCAAAACGGATGTAAACGGGGAATCAGCCCATCCCATTTTTAAATATCTGAAAAAGGAACTTAGCGGGCTGTTTGGCGGTATGGTAAAATGGAACTTTACCAAGTTTGTAATCGACAAAGACGGCAAACCGGTCAAAAGATTTGCGCCAACGACCAAACCGGAGGAAATAGACAAGTACCTGCAAAAAATTTTAAACTAAGGCCCTGTTAAAGTTTTGTTTTTGCGGGAATTTTTTGAATAATTCAGTTCTAAAAAAGTCAATATTGTCAAGAATAGACGCACTTGTTAAGAAAAATATGACGAACCCTAAAGTTCAATACTCGAAATCTTTCCAAAGGTCGAAACTAAAACAATTTCTAAATTAACATTGATTACCATACGGAGAGTCGGGAAAAACCCGACTCCCTTACAATACTTCAACAATGGCTTACGAACAATTAAAACTTGAGAACCAGTTGTGCTTCCCCGTTTATGCAGCATCGCGACTTATTACGCGGGAATATCAACCTCATCTCGACGGCCTGAAAATTACCTATCCGCAATATCTGGTGTTGATGGTATTGTGGGAGCACGGTTTTATGACAGTCAAGGAGATATCTGCAAAACTAATTTTGAAGACCAACACCCTGACCCCCCTGCTTAAAAGGATGATGAATCAGGGCATTCTCACCCGACGAAGGTCGGATGAAGATGAACGAAACGTGATTGTAGAACTAACCAAAAAAGGAGTACAAATGCAACATGAAGCGGCAGCAATCCCGGAAAAACTTGTAAAAGGACTGCTGTCTGAAAGATTAGAGGTGGAAGATATTATTGATTTACGAAATAAACTGAATACAATCATCGATTATCTGTCGCAAAAGGAGAAGGTTCTTTAACCAGACAGAACAAGCAGTGCCGCCAAACCGGACAGAACAAAATTAAAAAACCTGTAAAATTGTCGATTAATGGAGTTCATTGAATGAAAGTTTAAAGTGTTGTTTTTATTTTCAATAACTGGTTAAGTTTTTTGGCAAAACGATTGAAATTCTCCTTAAAGGAATCCAATGGTGGTTCATCATAATGATAGGTACCTATATAACCTTTCCAAAAGATCATAATCGAAAAGAAAACAATCACACATAACCGGTACGACCCGCTTTGAGGTCGATTCTCCAATAAAAGTTAAATCTATAAATATTCGACCCACTTATGCTTTTACAAACATACAGCCTTCGGGGTCATCCCTTTTTATGTGAGAAAAACAGAGCCTGAAGGGCTCTTATGTTTATAGTTGTTCGCAACAATACAAAATATCGACGCTGAAGGTGTTGTATGCTTTGGTGAATGTTAGAAATGTCTTTTTTGAATGAACGAAATATTTAAATAGACACCCATATTTGTAATGAGCCACAATGATGTTTAAACTCAGAATTTCAACCTAAAATCTCCATAAAAAAACTTTCTTACCTCCAGCTTCTTTAATAGCAAACCAGCTATTGAAAAATCTTATCTCAAAGCTAGATCCTTTTTTTGGTATTCGGCTTCATAAAATGGAATGCCAATTTTAAAATGTTCCTGGCGAAGAAGTTCAAACCCGGCTTCGAGAATCATTTTATCGGTTGGGCGGTTGAGTTGACACCCCTCGGCCAGTTTTGCCCATGCCGGAGTAAGGAAATCCTGCATTTTCCCGGTTGTGTGGTTATGTGACCGAATATGCTCAAGCACCAGAAGGCGTCCTCCGGGTTTTAACCATTTCATAAAGTTTAACAAAGCCTCTTTGGGATTAGGAATGGTGCAAAGCACCAGGGTGCACACAATGGCATCGAGTGATTCAGGGGCAACAAGTTTTTCCATTTCTGAATAGCCACAACCTATATTATGAAGTTCGAAACGCTCCGGAATCAGAAGCAGGTCTCTCTTCTTTTTGGCCCGTTTTAGCATGTGGGGAGACGGCTCAATACCAGTCATATTGACTTCGGAAGTGTAATGCTCAAAGTTAATTCCTGTGCCGACACCAACCTCAAGCACTTTACCCTTAACTGTAGCAAGCAATCTGGAACGCCTTGACCGAAAGAACATCCTCTCCAGAATAAACATGAAGCGGTCATATACCAAACTGAACGTTTTACTATACCTGACCATTTTTCCCATACTCTTTTCCAAAAAAACAAACCTGCTTTAGTTTATCTTCTTTTTACCGAAACTCTCTCCACTTCATTAAGCAAAAGTGGAAAGGCCGGTTCAGTCATGCCATGATCGTATCCGTCCAACTCAAACAATCGGGTATCCTGATGTCCAGCCACACGCATCATTCGCATCAGGTAGGCATTCTCCTCATATCTTCCCAGTAGCTCAAGGTTCCGGTCTCCCGTAATCAACAACAGAGGTGGTGCATCAGACCTCACGTGAAACAGTGGAGCCAAATCATCAATAATTGGTCGTGTGCCTTCAATTCCCCTTTCTTCACGAACAGTAAAGTGGGTTATCGCATGACCACTAAAAGGAATAATTCCAGCAATCTGATTAGCATCCACGCCAAATTGTTTAAGCCAACGTTTATCAAGCCCAACCATTGCTGCAAGATATCCTCCGGCTGAATGACCGGACACAAAAACCAATGACGAATCTCCTCCGTAGTGCTGAATATTCTTAATCGTCCAGGAAACTGCAGCTGCGGCATCTTCAATATAGGCGGGAGATTTCACGTTAGGATACAACCGATAATTGACCCCAACGACACAAATATTTTTGTTTTTAAGTGCCTCAGGAATTTCTTTTTGCCCTTGTGTCAGGCCCCCTCCATGAAACCATACAACAGTACTGAATTTTTCTTCTTGAACCGGATAATAAACATCCAGCACACATTGTTTATTAATGAGTGAATCAGATAGTTTGATTTCCTTTTCATAGTATTGCAAATCTATTTCAGTTCTGTATTCTGTTTCCTGACAAAAAGGTACTGTCAAACCAGCCGTGAGAAGGACCAATAAAAGCAAAGTTTTCTTCATCTTGACAATTTAAAAAATGTTGATTTGATACCGAAAACAACTAATGGATATTTGAAGGCGAAAGATAGGAATATATGTGGTTCAACAGATAAATTCTTTCCCCATATTGTTCGGTACCTTGAGATAAAAAAAGTGCTATTGGAAGTTTGAAGAAACACTTCCACAGATTTAGCTTTCTATTACTTTACATAGACCTTATTCTGCAAAGAATACAGTTTTTTCTGATTTTAGAGCACCAATCTGGAAACGAAAGGATTCATTTTTAGAAGTTGCTGGACTTTTCTTTTCAATTTCTCGGCTGTAAAAGGTTTTGCAAGAAAATCATTGATCCCTTTTTCTTTAGCCTCTTTAATATTTTTCAACTCCGACATTCCTGAAATCATCAAAATAGGTGTATCCATTCTTTGATGCTTCCGAATAAAACTGACAACCTCCAGGCCGCTTCGTTCAGGCATTATCGAATCAGTAATGACCAGGTCAAAGGTTTTCTTTTTTAATTCATCAATTGCCAAAGCTCCATTGCCAACTACCTTGAGTTCAACCTGACCTTCTGAAAGCACTTGTTCTGCAATTTCAGCCATCAGTCGGTCATCCTCACAAATCAATATGGAAGCTATTCTCTCACTCATTCAGTTCCAATTTCTTTTTTATACGCTGGTCAATTAATTTTGTTTCTTAATCAAATAAAACAATCATTTCGTCAAAGACAGTTTTCAGGAATTCTATTCTCATCGAATCATTTATTCGTATGTTGTTAATCCTATCCAAAACCCGGTAAACCAACTCCGAACCTTCGGGCTAAGATTTATAACCTTTTTCACTCGTGTCCGAAAAAAATCAAAAATTAAGGTTGAGATTGCTTCGCTTCACTTTTCTTTACCGGACATTGATGACCCTTTATCTAATCTCTAACTTCCAGCTTCTAATCTTATCAATTTAAACAGCATATTTAAATACAGCAATAAAGTGGCAAATGGCCGCACCCAAAACAAAAAAATGAAAAATGGCATGGTTGTAAGGAATCTTTCCAATCTGATAAAGAACCGCGCCAACGGTGTACAATACACCACCTGCTGCAATCCAAAGCAATCCGGCCAAGGCCAAATGCTCCATCAAAGGCCGGATGGCAATGATCATCACCCACCCCATCGCAACATAACCAATGGTTGACAAAACTTTATACCGTCCTGCATAGAATATTTTCAAGATCACCCCTGCAAGGGCCATAATCCAGACCGTAATAAATACAGGCCAGCCCCAGTCATTACGGATAACAATTAGCGTAAATGGAGTATAAGTACCGGCAATGGAAATATAGATGGCAGCGTGATCCAGTATTTTAAACTGATACCTTCTGCGTGGTTTAGTCGCGGAATGATAAAGAGTGGATGCACCAAAAACCACTATCTGACTAAATCCATAGATCATATAGCCCATCCAATGCCAAAAAGACTGTAGCTCAACGGATTTCCGAAAAAGAGCAGCCAATGCTGCCAGACTCAGCAAAAACCCAAGGCCGTGCGTAGCAATATTGAGTTTCTCTTCGGAGGCCGTGTAAGCGTTTAACGTTATCTGTGATTTCGACATGGATGCAAAAATACGACATTACAGGTTACATACTGCCGGAAATCATCCTTTTTTCTTCCTTGCAAACCCCTTTCGCTCCTGCACTCCCCAACTTGATTTTCCTCTGAAGTAATCGATATTACCACGTATTCCCCACCAAACAGTGAGCGGGTGGTAAATCAACGGCTCCAACATTGCTGTAAAAAGAAAAGACGCGATATGAGAAGGTTTGTCATATTTATGAAAAGTAAATGCCTCCAGCAGAATAGCCCATGAAGACATCGTTACAGCAAAAAGGTAAACAAATGTGAGGAGGATGATAACGTAGTTCCAGCTAATATTACCTGACACAGCCAACATAACAAAATAAATAAATCCTATAAATTCCACGATGGGCGCAAGCCACTCGAATACCAACCAATAAGGGTATCCAAGCATTCCCACTGTTTTGTAGCGAGGATTCAGAAACATTTTCTTATGAAATCTGAGGGTATCCATGGTGCCCCGCATCCACCGATTGCGCTGCCTCCCCAGACTTTTTACCGACTCCGGAACTTCTGTCCAACATAGTGGATCCGGAACAAAATCCACTGCATAGGGTTTTTTTTGTTCACTCATATATCTGCGCATTCGAACCAACAATTCCATATCCTCACCAACCGTAGAACTCAGATAGCCCCCACATGCTTTTACTGTCTGAACATCAAACATACCGATAGCACCTGAAATAAGCAGCAGACCGTCAATATGTTTCCATGCCATCCGACCAATCAAAAAAGCACGAATGTATTCCAATGCCTGAAAACGTGCCCAAAGGTTTCGCGGCACATGCACTTTAGAAACATTTCCACCTGTTACCCTGCATGAGTTGGCAACTCTAACAACAGCTCCTGTAGCAATCACCTTTTTTCCTGTCTCTTTAAGAAACGGATTTACCAACTTCAAAACTGCCTCCCGGTCAATAAGCGAGTCTACATCCATAGCCATAAACAAATCGCTGCGGGTAACATTAATACCTGCATTAAGTGCATCTGCCTTTCCTCCATTCTCTTTATCCACGACCATCAGCTTATCAAGAGCCATATTTCCCGACTTATAAACGCCCCGAATAGGTTTGCATCCTATTTCATAATCAAATGGATAAAAAACTTTTTCAAGATCAAATTCCCGGATTACTTTTTCCAGCGTATCGTCTTTGCTTCCATCATTAACAACCACAATTTCCAGTTTATGATACTTCAATGCCAGCAGACCTTTAATATTATCCACAATTGAAAGACTCTCGTTGAAAGCGGGGGCAATGACCGTAACGGTAGGTGCAAAAGGAGAAGATAAAATAATGTTTTGATTTCCTGTTTCGGACTTCTTCTTATAAAGCTGCAATTCACGCGCAGCCAAAAAAGCCAAAACCAAATAAGAGACACAAGCAAGAGCGGCATAAATAGTAACTGCCAAGTCGATAGCAAATGGAAAATAAAAAAGTTGTCCCATAGAAAATAATTAAGCTACTGTCCCCAATGCATTCATTTCGCCCTGACTCAGACCAACGTCCTTGCCGTAAATAAGCAGCGTTCGGGCCAGCTCAATTTTCACAACAGTAGATTTTTCCCAATTAAACCAATCCATCAACAAGATGAATGGAACACCAGGCAGCATTCCGGCAGTTTGGGCAAGTTTTTCCCGGACCTCGCCGGCTTCAACTTTATACTTCATGGCGGCATTCATCCATAAGTCCTTATCCATTACCAAAGCAGCATAACGTACAACTTCAGCCCTTAATCGCAGATCTTCATTGCTAAGGAGCGGCACTACATCCCGGCGATCAGCTTTCTGATTCAACAACCCCATTACCCGCAAAGCAAACTCCAAAACTCCCGGATTGGAGGCCTGTAACCAGGGAGTTGCATCGGGTTTTTGCTCCCATCTGCTTAATTCCTGATATAGCTGAATACGGGCCCAATTCGAAAACGGTCGATTCAACTGATTCAAAAACTCGAAAGGCTCATGAATTTTAAGTGCCATCAGGGTAATCTGTGCTTCGACTCTTAACTCCAGTTTAGGTGAATTAATAAATCTTTTGGCAACATCAACTGCCCCGTCATAACCCATCGTTCTGGCATCTCTGAGGCCCTTAGTAACCCGCCACCATCTTCGGCTTTTCAAATCCCTCCTCAAATATTTATCAAGATCTAATTGATAGAATAACTTCCTTATTTTTCCGGAAAAATCTCCATTGAGATTGTGCATCAAAAACAGTACGGACTGGTATAAAATTCTTCCTCCCCCATTGCCCTTTAATTTGCAGTTTTCAATTACATCCTGATCCTCAGAAAAAAGACAGTCAATAAGCAGATCATTGTATTTCTGACTTTTCCTAAGTATCCGGGTTTCCTGAATCCGGAAGAAATACTGACGCATCAAAAGAAACATGGTTACCACAACAATTACAAAAGTCATCACAATAACCATTGAAGCCACAAACAACAGTGTGTCGCTGGCATTAGTGCTTGTTATGATTTCTATAAGTCTGTCCATCATTTAAAACTTATATTCCAGTCCGATTTGTCCCAGCAAAACGTTTCTCCATTCACCGGGGACATACTCCTCTGTACTAAATTCAGCCAACAGTCTTGCATAAAGAGGCCCTCCAATCTTCAACACAGCATATGCGCCTCCTGTCATCCTTGTGGTCTTTGTATCCGTCATAAGGTCTGCCTGTTGTTCCATTCTGTCAGGGTTGTTCCCATAACTCAGATAAGTATGAATGAAGGTCTTTTCATTGTGGAAATATTTCCGAACAGAAGCTACTGCCGTAATTTCGTTGTTCGATTCGGGTGCAAAAAACAATCGAATTCCTGGCATCCACTTCCCTGCATATTTGCTTGCCGACATGGTGAAGAAAAGATTGTGTTCATTCCAGAACAAATACCTGCCTCCGGCTGACACCTCCCACCCTTTCAAAAGCCCTTGAAACCATTCCAATGCCGAACGATGAACGGGAAAAATCTCAGCCTCCGAATAGGCATAATGAATGTACATATAAGAATCGGGACCGGTGAGTGGATAAATATCAAGTCCGGCCTGACTTCCGCTTAGTTTTCTGTTATCAATTTGTAAATTTCCGAAACTTAAACGAGGTATGATCTTTATATTCTTATCTCCTACAGGTGCTTCTGCAGTAGTAATCCATAAATTTCGTTCAAATGGAGTGTTCGAAGTTTGAAGTGACTGATAAACCCCGAAAGACCCCGGTACTTTAAACCCTTCAAGAGAGTCTTTCAGCTCAAGCGCCTTTTTATGATTCGGATTTGACCTCAGCAGCCTTTCCAGGTCAATTCTTGCCTCTTTCAGATGCCCCTGGTCAGCATTGGCAAAAGCCCGGTTGTAAAGCAATTCTTCATGGTTCCCATCCAGTTCTAGACCTCTGCCAGCAACCCGGATAACTTCACTCATTTCTCCTTGCGCAACTAAAACCGACGAAAGTACAACATGAGCCTCAAGGTGCCCCGGTGTCTTTTCCAGCACATCGTTCATGAATTCACGGGCCCGGGAAAGATTGTTCTCCCAATAGAAAGTCTGTCCTGCAAGAAAAAGGAATTCTGAATTTTCAGGATATTCCTTGTGCTCCATGCACAACTTCCTGGCTTTAGCATAGTCACCTGACCATGCCACCTGTCTTAATGAGTCGATTGATTGGCTAGATATTTCTGTTGCCGCAAAGGATGTTAAAATAAAAGTAAATAGTAAAAACTTTTTCATAGGGTGTCATTGGTTATTCAGAAACAGTTTCTAAATAAGTTGCCAAAAGCATAGTTACTGATTTTTTAACAAATGACTAACTTTCGACTTCAGAGCGTTTACACTAAACGGCTTGGAAACATAATCATTGGCTCCCATGCGCAGGGCATCCTGAATATTATCGTCCTCCGAAAGCGCAGAAACCATTAGGATGGGAATATTCGATTTCAACACATTTCTCAGATAATTTATAACATCTAATCCACTGTTTACCGGCATCATAACATCTGAAATAACCATCTGAAAAATCTGACCTTTAAGCTCTCGAATAGCCAGGTTACCGTTCTCAACGACCTTGACTTTATGATTTTCGTCCATAAGTTTACGCTCAATTATGCGGCCAATCAGTCTGTCGTCTTCGCACACAAGGATGTTTGCCATAATATTTGGTTTTAAATACATTTTTTATACGTTTATCAATGGAAAAAGGTTATTCGTCAAATTATAGCGAGTAATTTCCCCGGTGGTGGCGCAAAAAACATTGCAACATGGTTGCATATTTGTTTAGAATGATTTAATATTACAACATGGTTGCAAAGAAAGAGGACACTGTATCTTTTTTGAAAACGCATGGACTGGCCGGAACAGCAATAAGAAAGCAGGTTCTAAGCCACCTGTGGGGCGATGGCGTGGCGCTCACGCAAAAAGAGATTGAAGAAAAACTGCCTCCCGAGACCGACAGGGTTACGCTTTATCGCACGCTAAAACTTTTCACGGAAAAAGGTATTGTTCATAAAATCGTGCTGGACGGGGAAACACAGAAATACAAAATTGCAGGTCGCTTTCGAAAAAGTGATCACGCCCATTTTTATTGCACCCAATGTCACAAATTACTGTGTATGCCTCAGCTCGATGTCAATTTGTCGCATCTGCCGTCAGGTTTTCAATTTTCTTCGGCCCGCCTGGTGGTAGAAGGTGTTTGTGACAACTGTTCTACAAAAAAGGAACGTTAGCTGGAGGCCGGAGGAAAAAAATGTTAACGGCATACCCGAAGAACTAACATTGTCATACAAACAGCACATTTCAAGAGGTCAATGATTTGAATTAACTTTAGTCTTAAACCTAACGTTCATCATATAAAAATGGATTTGTTATCACAAGAAAAACCAATCGTCATATCTACAACAACCATGATAAAAGGAAATATTTACAGCTTAGGAATTGCATTGCTCATCACTTTTCTGTTGGGAGGATGCTCATCAGTAAAATCAGACCAGAACGGAGTTACTGTTACTATTGAGCCATTCCGGTATTTTGTGGAAAGATTAACTTCAGAAAAAGTGCCGGTCAATGTTATGGTTCCCATGGGCTCCAGTCCGGCAACCTACTCTCCAACCACAGGCCAGTTGATGGCTTTATCCTCGGCCCGTGTTTATGTTCAGGCCGGTCACCTGGGTTTCGAGGAAGCCTGGATGCATCGTTTAAAAGAACTGAACCCGGATATGGAAATTATCGATTTATCCGCGAACATTAACCTCATCAAAGGAGACGCTCACAACCATGGAGAGCATGTTCATCAGGGCGGAGTGGATCCTCATATTTGGATGTCGCCAAAAGAGGTCATGAGTTTTCTTCCGGGATTAAAAGACATATTAATCAAGCACTTCCCGCAAGATAAAAACACCATTGAGGACAATTATTTGAGATTACTCACCGAAGTTGAAACCATTCACAATAGTTTTATCGCGTTGTCCGAAAAAAAAGATTCAGGTAAATTCATGATTTTTCATCCAGCCTTAACTTATCTTGCTCGTGATTACGGGATGGAACAAATTTCCATTGAGTATGAGGGAAAAGAGCCCACTCCCCAACAACTCAGAGAATTGATTGATCGGGCTTTAGAAGAAAATATCAAAATCATTTTCATCCAGATGGAGTTTGACAAGCGAAATGCAGAAATGGTTCGTGAAGCCACAGGAGCGACCTTAGTTTCCATCAATCCGTTGGGATATAATTGGCCGGAGATTATGAATGGCCTAAACGAACATCTGAAAAATCACCTTTATTAAACAAACTATTTATGTCACAACCACTGGTTTCCATAAAAAAGGTAACCGCAGGCTACAACGGAACTCCCGTATTGAAGGATGTCAACCTTGACATTTTCCCAAAAGATTTCCTGGGAGTAATCGGTCCCAACGGGGGAGGAAAAACTACACTCTCAAAAGTTCTGCTGGGCATCCTAAAACCCTTTTCAGGAGAAGTAACATTTCCTGGTGAAAGACCCAACATCGGATATCTTCCTCAGATATCACATATTGACCACTCATTCCCGGTAACCGTGAAAGATGTAATCCTGTCAGGCATGGCAACGCCTCGAACCTGGTGGAAATCTCTGGCAAAAGAGCATAAAGCAAAAGCAGACAATCTTATTCGGAAAACAGGACTTTCCGGTCTTGCCAACAAACCGGTCGGAGAATTATCCGGTGGTCAGTTTCAACGGGCGTTACTGGCACGAGCTATCATAAATGACCCTCAACTTCTCGTGCTTGACGAACCCGACACTTTTGTTGACCGAAGCTTTGAAGGGGAGCTCTATTCTTTGCTGGAACAATTAAATAAAACCATGGCTATATTCCTGATATCGCACGACATAGGCACCATCTCATCTATGGTTAAAACCATTGCCTGCGTGAACGGATCGCTCCACTATCATCCATCCAATGTGCTTTCTGCCGAGGTTCTGAAAGTTTACAACTGCCCAATAGACCTGATCGCACATGGACCGGTTCCTCACCGGGTTTTGAAAAATCACGGATAAATTTCTGAATTCAAACACAAAACAATAATCCTCCCAAAAAAGAGATCGCCATGCAAAATATTCTATCCCTTTTCGAGTACCAGTTTTTCCAAAATGCCTTAATGGCGGCAATCCTCACCAGTGCACTTGCAGCATTGGT
Source organism: Marinilabilia sp. (assembly GCF_016278715.1). Classification (GTDB taxonomy): domain Bacteria; phylum Bacteroidota; class Bacteroidia; order Bacteroidales; family Marinilabiliaceae; genus Marinilabilia. The sequence goes on from NZ_JADQBH010000174.1 coordinate 22,664, forward strand.
TGGCACGTACATTGTCAGCCGCAAGGTGGTCTTTATCAGTGGTGGAATAACACACGCCTCCTTTGGGGGTATCGGAATAGCCTACTTTTTTGGACTCAACCCTTTTCTGGGAGCGGTTGCTTTTGCCATTGCTTCCTCATTGGGAATAGAATGGATTTCAACGCATGGAAAAATTCGGGAGGACAGTGCCATCGCAATCCTGTGGTCCCTGGGAATGGCCCTGGGAATAATTTTTGTTTTCCTCACCCCGGGTTATACGCCCAATTTAATGAGTTTTCTTTTCGGAAGTATTCTATCGGTGGGAATGGCTGACATTATTGTTCTTGCAGTAGTGTTGTTATTTACATCATTGTTTTTTGTCATTTTTTCCCGACCGATTGTTTACACCGCATTCGACCCAGAATTTGCGCGCACCCGCGGACTTCCGGTTACATTAATCCGAAACAGCATGGCAATACTTGTGGCAATTGCTATTGTGTTGTCCATTCGTGTGATGGGCATCATTCTGGTGTTAAGCATTTTTACGATTCCCCAAAATACAGCACTTCTTTTTTCCGGTAAGTTTTCCGGCATTATCAAAGGTTCGGTACTTTTTGGAATCAGTGGTTCAATCCTTGGATTAATCACAGCCTCGATATTTGATATTCCCGGAAGTGCAGCCATCATTTTTGTTCTCACACTTCAATTTCTAATATCAAAAGGTGTTGCCATTATTTTAAGGAAGCGTAAAAAAACCAGAAAAAGTTCAGCCACCGGGGAAGAAAAAAACTCAATACATGAACCACACATAAAAGAATAAAAAGGTATTGACTGATGTCAAGGTTAAACGGATTTTGAATTTCAGCCTCAGAGAAGCCAAAAGTGGGATAGAGACTCAATAGCTCATCTTTTTGCAGCTTTTTCGGATGAAAGAAACAATCAACGCTAAAGGTCCAGCATGTAATTTAAGCTAAACACTCCACGATTGATAAAATACTTACTTTCCTGTCCTGTCCTTCCAGCGTTCCTTCAACAAAATACTGCCAATCCCGGCAACCAAGATGTAAGGAGGATACAGAAAGGAAAAGGCTAAAAATCGTGGCAAATCAGACGATACATTAAAAAAGTGCTTCCCCCGGTTTATCAACATACGATCTACAAGTACTTTAGTCATCATGGCTGCCAGCCAGATAATCCCATAAGAAACATTGAAAAACATCAGAAAAAGAAGAATAGTGAGCCAGCTGTTGGTCAACAATATCAACAACGCTATCATTCTGGCCCACACATCAGTATATCCCTTACTTTTCCCGCCCCATCGCATACGCTGAAAAAGAAAATCTTTCAGGCTTTTGGCCGGATTTGTCTTTACCATCGCTTGTGCCGATTTCAGATAAACAATCCTGAATCCTTCAACCTTAAAAGCATGAAGAAGAAAAACGTCATCCCCGGATAAATATTCTTCTCCAGGAATTTTCCGGGCAGTTTCGAGATACGATTTCTTTTTGAAAGCCAGGTTGGCACCACTACTAATCACCGGGACATTCCATCCGGCAGCTCCCGCTGTAACCATCTGCAGTGCCAGATAATCATTTTGCTGAAATGCACCCAGGAAACCATTTCCCTGCTCCATCCCAACCGGCATGATAAGCATGTCTGGATTTTGGTTGATATACGTTTCTGAGATGGTCTGCAGCCATGCTCTTCCAAAATGACAATCTGCATCGGTTGTTACGATCAACTCACCGGTCGCAGCCGAAATGCCATGTCGGAGGGCAGCTTTCTTTCCGTGTCCGGAGGAAAACTCCACCCTCAGCCAATGATACCTGCGTTGCAACTCATGTAACCGTTCCACCCCGTTGTCTGCAGAATGGTCATCAACCATCACGACTTCCAGATGATGAAATGAGAACCGCTGTCTGCTGATACTATCTATTAAAGCTTCCAGATTTCTTTCCTCATTTCGAAACGGAATAACCACCGAAATAAAGACACTCCGCCGGGAGCGGTGCCTAGTATTAATTTCGGGAAGGAGACCCCATCCTTTCAGGAAATACACAATCAAAGCCGCATAGCCTGCAACCAGAATAAAAGTAAAAACAGCGATCCAATCCATTACGAAAGAGAAGCGGGTGGCTTTGTTTAAAACAACAACCACCCGCATATTTTTAAATTACTAACTAATTTCCCGGTATTGAAAAACAAAATTGAAAGATATTATTTCCGGGTAAGAATCCAGTTTTCCATTTGTTTCTCCTGCAAAACCCGCTCCTGAGCCTCTCTGGCCTTCAGCAACGATTCATACGACTCGGCACTTACAAGTACCATATTATTGTGCGATAAGGTTTGGGCCTCTTCAAAACCATTTTCTTTAAGTCTTTTTACCAATTTTAGAGCATTGGTTTCATCTTTAAAGCTTCCTACAATAATATGATGTTTGCGCATTTTCGCTTTCTCTGCTTCAGCTTTTTCGCGGGCCTCCTTTTCTTTCTTTAATCGCTCCTCTTCCTGTGCTGTTACCAGGGCAATACTGTCAGCAGCAGCTTTGACAGCCGCTGAGTCCACAACTTCCTTTTTAGCAACTTTTACTGGTTCATCCTTCCCCGAGTCGCGCCAAAAAAACAAATACAAGATAATTAACACAATGGGAATAAGGATAAGCAATGCAATAAGCCATGGCGGAAGTCCGTTTCGTTTCTCCTCAAACCGCCCTGTTGTACGACCACCGGAAGCTCCGGCAACCGGCGTTTTCTTCTCAGCCGGTTTTTTTTCAGACTGAGGGACCTGCTTTTTTGCCGGCTCCTCTTTTTTCTCATCCAGATTAAGAAGCTTGCTGTCTTTTTTACTTCCGGCAACAGGTTTCTTTTCTTCTAACTCTTTATCCTTTTGCTTCTCATCAGGCGTTGGTTCAGTAGTCGCGTTGCTGTCAATATCCAACAATTGACCCTCTTCACTTTTTGGCTTTTCTTCCGTTTCGTCAGGCAACAACTTTGCCAGGTGTGGATCTTGCGTGAAACGCAATATCCCGTTTTGATCCTTGGTGAAGGTTCCTAGCTTTTCGATGATGTATTCACCGTTGTCATCCAATTCTTTCTTCACCATATCTACAAAATCCGAAACCAGATCAGTCGCTTCCGTGGTTTCAATACCTTTTTGGCTGCTGATATGATTAATCAGCAGACCGTCGTTGAAACTCAGAAAGTTGTTGAACAACACGGTAGTTCCGGCATCCCGGGAGACGATAAAAGCGCCAAAATTGGGTACAATAACCCTGTTATTGCTTTTTATTAATTCGAGTAAATATTGTTCCATAACCGGCTAATGGTTTTTAATACAATCATTTTCAGAAAATAAATATAGCGAGTTTTATACAAAAATAAAATTCTTTGCTATTTCTCAATTAATAAATTGTCATTTTGACCTAACTCTTTAAAGAAACCAGCATCTAATCCGTCAACCGGGTAATAGCAACTAAAAACGCAAAAGATTCAATGTTAATCGACCGTTGATTCCGAAATTTCGGAAAAGAAAAAAACGATTAGAAAAACCAATGCCTGAAGCTTCCGTGTTGATGTCCCAAATAATTACACACAAAAAATTAATTCCTAATTCTTTACATTCAATACTCCGTTAAACTTTCGTAACAGCTTGTCAGGCAATTGTTTGAAACAATAACGCACAAGGCGTTAAATCGTTGTTTTTCAACATAATACAATCCGTCTCACATCTAATATCTGAAAATCTAACGAGCTATTGTTACATTAGTACCCGGACCTATTGAATATTAATCTGGTAAACAAATCATTTTGGTCGAAAAAACAGTTTTTTGGGCTGACCCGATAAACATTTGTAACTTTGCGCCAACTTCGGAGTAACATCAACCGGCATGGCCGCAACTGTAAGCTTAAGCAATGGTTAAAATCAAATCAGATATCGAAGGGTTTCATGCAACCCGGCCTGTTCTTACTATGGGAATGTTTGATGGTGTCCACAAAGGGCACTTTGCTCTTCTGTCCTCAGTTATTCAGAGAGCTAAAAAAATCGGCGGAGAGTCTGTCGTTCTGACTTTCTGGCCACACCCAAGAGTGGTATTGGGGCATGACTCTGACAAGCTACATCTCCTGACCACTCTTGAGGAGAAAACCAGGTTGCTGAGTGAAGCCGGCATCAACCACATCATCATACTCCCTTTCACCAAAGAGTTTTCCGGTCTCTCAGCGCAAGATTTCATCCAAAAATTCCTTGTTCAGAAAATCGGCATCAAACATCTTGTGGCTGGTTACAATCATCGGTTCGGACATGGAGGCATTTCAAAACCGGAGTTACTGAAACTGGCAGAGCAAAATCAATTTGGGATTGATTTTTTCGGCCCGGTGACCATTGACGGAGTTAAGCCAAGTTCCACAGCCATCCGTCAATATATTTCCGATGGTGATGTTCGGGAAGCTTCCAGACTTCTGGGACGTTTCTACTCTCTGAAAGGTCGCATTGTCGGAGGAAAACGTCTGGGAAGACAACTGGGATACCCTACCGCAAATATCAGCATGGATGATTCACTAAAACTTGTTCCGCACGACGGAGTATATGCCTGCAAAGTGCATTTACTTGGTAAAAGTTACGGTGGAATGCTAAATGTGGGAAGCCGCCCAACAATAGACCCGGAAAACAGTGATAAAACGATGGAAGTACACATTTTTGACTTCCAAAAAGAGGTTTACGCTGAAGAAATTAGCGTGGAATTTATCATGCGTACCCGTCCCGAAATAAAATTCCCTAGCCTGGAGGCGCTTAAAGAGCGACTGAGAAAGGATGAGACAGATGTTCGAAGTGCACTAAAAAAAGAAGGTATTCTGATGTCTGGCCGATAAATAAAGCCCGCTCTGTAACCTGACTTCAAACCAATTCTTCGCCAATTTTAAAATACTTTCAAAATTTTATACTTCATTGAACCTTCTCAATGCACTGCAAGTCATCTGTTTACACCAACGGTGTTTGCTTGTTAAAATTCAGCATCTCAAGACTGCACGAAGCATCTTTCATCTAATATCTAAAGATCTATTGAAAATTACCACTAACCAATAGAAAATTGAGATTGCTTTCCCGAAAGCCAGAAATTTGCAATAAACATTCAGACTTGAAGTTTTCTGGGGTTTTATAAAATGAGGGTAGGTTAAAAAGAAATATTTTGAAAAACCCAAAGTTTTAAAAGTCTTAGCACAGGAACTAACTCTCTGCCAATAAACATTCAACAAGTTTTAATAACGAAGAATTTTGCACTAAAAATGCTTTTTAAAGGAGACTAATTAGATGTCATATCTATTTTGTAACTTTGCACTTTGATTTTTGTAAAAAGTTTTTGAAACAATAGTCCGTTAAAAAAAGCCTAAACGCAGAGACGCGATGACGCAAAGTTTTAATTACAAAGGAGCTTTAATCATTGGCCCTCATTTTCAGGCCTTTACTCATCAGGCACCTGCAGAAGCTCAACGAATCATGACGTTTTTAAGCTGAACAATTTGCTTAAAAGACGTTTTCCAATAATTAGAAACATAGCAACAACACACATTATAAACATATGGATTACAAAGTAAAAGACATATCATTGGCCGATTTTGGCCGTAAGGAAATAGAAATTGCCGAGAAGGAAATGCCAGGATTAATGTCCCTTCGCAAAAAACATGCAGAAGAAGCCCCTTTGCGTGGAGCAAAAATCATGGGCTCCCTTCACATGACCGTTCAGACGGCTGTTTTGATCGAGACATTAACAGCACTTGGCGCTGATGTACGTTGGGCCAGCTGTAACATCTACTCTACCCAGGATCATGCGGCTGCAGCCATTGCAAAATCCGGCGTACCTGTTTTTGCCTGGAAAGGTGAAACCCTGGAAGAATACTGGTGGTGTACCGAACAAGCGCTTAATTTTGGCGATGGTCAGGGCCCCGATTTGATTGTGGACGACGGCGGAGATGCCACCATGATGATTCACAAAGGAGTGGAAGCCGAAAAAAATCCTTCTATCCTGGAAAAAGACTATAGCGGAGAGGGTGAAGATTTTCGTGAGCTGATGGCTTTGCTCAAGCGTCAGCATACCAACAAAAGTGACCGTTGGCAAAAAGTGGCCGAAGGTCTGAAAGGTGTCAGCGAAGAGACTACCACCGGCGTTCATCGTTTGTACCAAATGATGGAACGTAAAGAGCTGCTCTTCCCGGCCATCAATGTAAACGACTCTGTAACCAAATCAAAGTTTGATAACCTCTACGGTTGCCGGGAAAGCCTGGCCGATGGCATAAAAAGAGCCACCGATGTAATGGTAGCCGGAAAAACCGTTCTGGTTTGTGGCTTCGGCGATGTGGGTAAAGGTTGTGCCCAAAGTATGCGTGGTTTTGGAGCCCGCGTGCTGATTACAGAAATTGACCCTATTTGTGCACTCCAGGCCGCCATGGAAGGTTACGAAGTAACTACCATCGAAGATGCCGTAAGAGAAACAGATATATTCATTACTGCTACCGGTAACCGCGACATTATTACCGTTGAACACATGGGGCAAATGAAGGATATGTCCATTGTTTGTAACATTGGGCACTTCGACAATGAAATACAGGTGGAAAAACTGGAAAACCTTCCCGGAATCGAAGAAACCAACATCAAACCACAGGTGGATAAGTTTACGTTCAGCGATGGACACGGCATAATTCTGCTTTCACGCGGTCGTTTGGTCAACCTTGGAAATGCCACCGGCCATCCCAGTTTCGTGATGAGTAACTCTTTCACCAACCAGACACTGGCACAGTTGGATTTGTGGCAAAACGATTACGAAATTGGCGTATATACATTATCCAAAAAACTGGATGAAGAAGTAGCCCGTTTGCACCTCGGAAAACTGGGTGCTAAACTGACCGAACTCACCCCGGAACAAGCAGAATACATCGGCGTTTCAACCGAAGGCCCTTACAAACCGGAACATTACCGATATTAAAAAAAGACCCATTCGTTTTCGACGAGTATGGAATAAAAAAAGAAAACGGGCGATGTGACTTATCGCTCGTTTTTTTTACACCTTGGTTTCAATATCACGGATGGCCGAAGAAACTTATTTCTTGAAAAGAGATTGCTTCGCGTTGTTCGCCATGAACGCTGTTCTTTATGTTTCATGTGGGGTAGAGGTAATATAAATATTTTCACCGGGCATCAGTATTTCTCAATACATCATTAGATTTCAGAGGTTCAGCGATTTGTATGAATAATTAATATCCTGAGAATACAACCAAAATATTGTTGACATTTACTTCTGCATCATAAACATGTAAATTTTGTTTGGCAGGTCCCTCAATTACTTCACCCAAAGGAGATGCCAGTAAAAACCGGGAACCGCAACATTCACACACTGCAATCGACGGGTCGTTTTCAACATCAACCGTGACACTGCAACCCGAACTTTTTTCATGCGGGCACATCAGATCAAAAGCAAAATAAGTACCACCCGAGTTATACACAACAATGCCATTAACGCCTACCATGTTTCCATCCATATCCCTAAATGCGGTAAAAACGTTTTGAGAATACTCGGAAAAACGCAAGTCAAAAAATCCCGTGAAATTTCGTCTGGGAAAATCATCACGTTCTGCATCACCGCAAGAACTAAAAACAAACAAAGCAGTAAAAATAATCGCTTTCAGACGAAAGGCTCTAACACGCTGAAATAATAATTTACTCATAGAAAAACGATATCTTGCTTACAAAATTAAAGCACTTTCTTTGGTTATTTAAAAAGTTGGGGCTAATTTAGGACTTTATTCCAAACAAACAGAATTCATTGAATGGATGACTTTGGCGAAATAATATACATCATTATTATGGTGGCTATTTTCATCGTGTCGGCTCTGAGAAAGAAAAAGCCTCAACGCGATGAAATACCTGTGCCCGAAGATCGCGAATCGCGAAGTCCGTTTGATGAAGTGTTCAGTCCTTTTAAAGAAATCTTTGAGGATGAAGAACCAACACCCCAGGAAAGTCCCCGGAAGCAGCAACCAAAAGAAAACCCGGTTGTGGTGGATAAGGGGATTAAGAATCTGAAAGGTGCACCATTTGTGAAAGAGGACTACGTATTTACAGCCAGTGCATCTCCCACAGACGCCCGTCGACAAAGAAAAAATCAAGCACCGGGAAGACAGGAAAATCTAAAATCGGAAGAGTCGGGAACTTTGAGAGAAAAAATAGAGGATCAGACTAACTTAAACGACTGGTTCAACTTAAAAGAAGCAGTTATTTACTCCGAAATTCTCAAAAGACCCGATTATTAGGAACTTCCACTTCGTCATTGTCCGGACTTAATTTTTTTTTCCCAACAACATTTGCTAAATTTGTAGCAAAGAGTCCCGGACTATAATATAGTCTCAGGGATTCTTTTCTTTTTATATACCCACTAAACAATATTCAAATAAATAGGAGGATTAAACAATGTCTAATGTAAGTTACATAACCCAGGCAGGGTTAAAAAAGCTTCGGGAAGAGTTGGTTCAGCTGGAATCGGTTGAACGACCAAGTATTTCCAAGCAAATTGCCGAGGCTCGTGACAAGGGAGACCTTTCGGAAAATGCCGAGTATGATGCAGCCAAAGAAGCGCAGGGCATGCTTGAGATGCGTATTGCAAAACTCAAAGAAACAATTGCCAGCAGCCGCATTATTGATGAGTCAAAAATTGACACCTCTAAAGTTCAGATGATGAACAAGGTGAAAATCAAAAACCTCAAAAACAATTCGGTAATGACTTATATTCTGGTATCAGAATCCGAAGCCGACCTCAAAGCTGGAAAAATCTCCGTATCTACTCCCATTGCGCAAGGATTAATGGGAAAGAAGGTTGGTGACAAAGTAGAAATTAAAGTCCCATCTGGAATGGTTCCTTTTGAGATCATAGATATTTCTTTGTAACTTTAGGTTTAAGAAATCTCTTTTTTATCAACATAAATCTATGGCAACCATATTTTCCAAAATCGTAGCAGGAGAAATTCCCAGCTATAAAATTGCAGAAGACGAACGCTTCTTTGCTTTTCTGGATATCCACCCATTAGCCAAAGGACATACATTGGTCATTCCCAAACAGGAAACCGATTATCTTTTCGATTTGGATGACAGGTTACTGGCCGATATGGTGGTATTTTCCAAAAAGGTAGCACTGGCAGTTGAAAAAGCCGTGCCATGCAAACGGATTGGAGTGGCAGTTCTGGGGCTCGAAGTTCCTCACGCGCACATCCACCTGGTACCACTGAATGCAGAAACGGATATTAGTTTTTCCAAACCAAAACTGCAGTTATCCAAAGAAGAAATGGAAGCAATAGCAGAAAAAATAAGAGCCGGTTTTTAAGAAGTGAATCACATATTCCTTCAAAAGCCGTCCCCGAAGCATAAAAACTTCGGGGACGGCTTTTTTATTGGGTCTCCCCAGGCCCTTCGCATACAGGGGAGTTAATGAATTGTGAAAAATTTATACACAGAAATGTGTCTTGAGGCAGGGTTCATTATTTCACTCTTCCGGGATTCTGTCTCATAAACTCTTTCCAACTTTTTGCACCTCCGCTGCTTACGAGATTTTGCTTCTGGAAAAAGTGGCAAACAGCCGCCGCCAAACCATCGGTAGCATCAAGATATTTGGGCATTTCCTGTAGTTTCAAATACTGTTGAAGAAACAAGGCTACCTGTTCCTTAGAGGCATTTCCCCTTCCAGTGATTGCTTGCTTTATACGCAAAGGTGCATACTCAAAGATGGGCAATGAGCGAGACAAGGCCGCAGCCATAGCAACGCCCTGTGCACGGCCCAACTTGAGCATCGACTGCACATTTTTTCCGTAAAAAGGTGCTTCAATGGCAAGCTCATCGGGATGATAATAATCTATCAAACTGACAACCCGCTCAAAAATCTTCTGCAATTTAAGATAGTGATCACTGTATTTGGACAGCTCAAGCACCCCCATGGCAAGCATCACAGGAGTTTTCCCTTTTGCCTCAATAATCCCGTACCCCATCACCGTGGTACCGGGGTCGATTCCGAGAATAATTTTTTCAGCGGGTACTTTGGCCATAAGGGCACTTAGTCTATCTTAATTAATACAGAATTGAAGTTGGTTACTGTTTCTCCAAACCGCGCCCGAAATTCACTGAAAACGGGCACCGATTCCTGCTGTAAAGCTTTCAATTCCGCAGAGGTGGAGCAACGTATCTGAACAGAGAAAACCAACATTTCCTGATTTACATCCGACTCCACTTCAAAAATCTCTCTACTGCTTCCAGGCACCTGTTCCGACACGAAGGGGAAAAAGGTCTCCTGAAGCCAGGCTTCCCAATCAGAACGAAAATCTTCAGTAGTGTAAAAAGAAGCGTTGAAAATATTTCTTTTATTTGTCATATCCTATTCATAAAGTTCCTCTTGGGGAGATTTAGGGGGCGTCTATTTTATCATTTCAGTCCCCATAAACGGAACCAAAACTTTAGGAACCCTGATGCCTTCGGAAGTCTGATTGTTCTCTAAAATAGCTGCAACGATACGGGGAAGCGCCAAAGCACTACCATTAAGCGTGTGCGCCAATTGTGGTTTTTTCTCCCCGGCTTTACGAAAACGTAATTTCAGACGGTTGGCCTGATAGGTTTCGAAATTAGACACAGAGCTGACCTCGAGCCAACGTTCCTGTGCTGCAGAATAGACTTCAAAGTCGAACGTCAGGGCGGACGTAAAACTCAAGTCTCCTCCGCAGAGACGCAGAATGCGCCAGGGGAGTTCCAGCTTTTCCACAAGGGACTGAGCATGGGCGACCATCTGTTCCAACACGTCATACGAGTTATCGGGATGAGCCACTTGAACGATCTCCACCTTATCAAACTGGTGCAACCGGTTCAATCCCCGAACATGGGCTCCCCAAGAGCCGGCTTCGCGACGGAAACAGGCTGAATAAGCACACTTTTTCACCGGCAACTCTTTCTCGTCCAGTACAACATCGCGAAAAATATTGGTTACCGGTACTTCAGCAGTAGGTATCAGATAAAGATTATCCTCGGTAACATGATACATTTGGCCTTCTTTGTCGGGCAACTGACCGGTTCCGAAACCGGACTCTTCATTAACCAACAGGGGCGGTAACACTTCGTTGTAACCAGCATTAGTAGCTTCATCAAGAAAGAAGTTGATAAGTGCGCGCTGAAGTTTAGCGCCCCATCCCTTGTAAACAGGAAATCCGGCACCTGTCAGCTTTGTCCCCAGTTCGAAATCGATAAGGTCGTATTTGGTTGCCAGTTCCCAATGCGGCAACGCATTTTCCAATTTAGGAATTTCACCTCCCTCGCGCTCCACCATATTGTCGTCTTCTCCTTTTCCCTCAGGAACAGAAGGGTGCGGAAGGTTAGGAACCTGAACCAATAATTTTTGAATGCCTGACTCTGTTTCACTCAGTTTGGAGTTCAGGACACGAATTTCCTCTTTCAGATCGCTGGTCTTTGCCCGCGCTTCATTGGCTTCATCGGTTTTCCCCGATTTAAAAAGTTCACCAATAGATTTGGATAAAGTATTGAGCTCATTCTGCTTTTTATCTGCTTCCGCCTGCGTAGCTTTTCTGTCGTTATCGGCAGTAATAATTTCAGACACAATCTCCTCAG
>NZ_JADQBH010000265.1 GCF_016278715.1 Marinilabilia sp.
TTGTATTTATCCCGAAGAAGAACCTGCAGGGGCAACCATTATGGTTCGTAAGCGCGCCGGAGGACGTTGGGGGGAACCTGAAGCACTTACTTTTGGCCCCGATAGTCTGATTTTTGCTCATCCGGCATTATCCCCTGATGGAAATACTCTTTACTTTGTTTCAGATATGCCGGGAGGTTTCGGAGGAAAAGATCTTTGGAAAGTTACCCGCTCTTCGGGCAGCGAATGGGGTATTCCTGAAAACCTGGGTGTTAAAATAAATACTCCTGCTGATGAGATGTTTCCTACGGTTCGGAGCGATAGTCGCCTTTATTTTTCTTCCGACGGCTTGGTTGGTTATGGAGGCTTGGATATTTTTGAAGCTGTATATGATTCGGAGAACGATGACTGGACAATTCGAAATCCCGGTCTGCCTCTCAACTCTTCCGGACATGATTTTGGAATTGTATTCCGTGGAAATAGAGAAATGGGAATGCTTTCATCTTCGCGTGGCAGCTACCGTGGAGTAGAGCAGATTTATGATTTTGAACTCCCCGCAATTGAAGCAATTCTGCAGGGCAAGGTTGTCGATGAGTCGGGAGATGCCATTGAAGCTGCTTCTGTTCGGGTGGTGGGAAACAATGGAATTAATCTCACTGCATCCACTTCATCGTCAGGAGACTTTACTTTTGTGTTAGAGCCCGGAGCTTCTTATATTGTGATGGTTAGTGCTGATGGGTACTACAATGGAAAAATGGATTTTTCAACCCTCGGAATGGACCAAAGTGATGAGTTCGACGAGCAGGTTACGCTTAAAGAAGTGGGCTCCGGAAATGAATAATATTCTACACGATTAAGGATTCCAGTGAATTGTAAAAACTCTTGTTTTTCTACCCCGAAAAGTTTGTGTATTTTTGCAGGAAATTTACAAACACCCAAAAACAACTCTTCGTGCAGCAAGATTTACGATACAACCAACGAGGCGTTTCTGCTTCAAAAGAAGATGTGCATAAGGCCATTGAAAATGTCGATAAGGGAATATTTCCCAAAGCGTTCTGTAAGATTGTTCCCGATTTTCTGAGCGGCGATCCTCAGTGGTGTAATATTATGCATGCCGACGGAGCAGGAACTAAATCATCGTTGGCTTATCTATATTGGCGCGAAACAGGCGATCTGTCGGTATGGAAAGGAATTGCCCAGGATGCTTTGATAATGAATCTTGACGATTTGCTTTGTGTGGGGGTGACTGACAATATTTTGCTTTCATCAACCATTGGACGCAACAAAAAAAGAATTCCCGGCGAGGTGATTGCTGCCTTAATCAACGGCACCGAAGAGCTGTTGCAAAACCTTAGAGAACAAGGGATATCCGTTTATAGTACCGGGGGTGAAACTGCTGATGTGGGCGACTTGGTACGCACCATTATTGTTGATTCTACGGTTACTGCCCGGATGAAGAGGCGTGATGTGATTTCCAATCATCTGATTCAACCCGGTGACGTAATTGTAGGTCTTTCTTCAACGGGTCAGGCCAAATATGAAGATTTCTACAATGCCGGGATGGGAAGCAATGGGCTTACTTCGGCGCGGCATGATGTATTTGCTCATTATCTGGCCGGTAAATATCCCGAAAGTTTTGATCCGGAAGTTGCTGATGACCTTATTTATCAGGGAAAATATGAGCTTACTGAAGCAGTAGAAGCACTTGGCATCGATGCGGGGAAAATGGTTCTGTCCCCCACCCGTACCTACGCTCCCGTTGTAAAGAAAGTGCTTGAGAATATCCGTCCTCAGATTCACGGAATGGTGCATTGCTCGGGTGGTGCACAAACCAAGGTGATGAATTTTGTGGATAATATGCATGTGGTGAAAGATAATCTGTTTCCGGTTCCCGAACTGTTTCGCATTATTCAGGAAACGTCACAAACACCCTGGCAGGAGATGTATAAAGTGTTTAATATGGGGCACCGTTTTGAGTTTTATGTGAAGGAAGATGCCGCAGGTAGCATAATTGATATTGCGAATTCTTATGGAGTGGATGCCCAAATAGTGGGTCGCTGTGAAGCTTCATCCGAAGGAAATAAACTAACCATTAAAGGAGAAAAGGGAACTTATCACTATTAGGTTTGCTTGATATTTGTAACCTGTTGCAGAGGCCCGGGAGGCATAGAGTATCTCTCGTTCTGTAATCAGGTTTTTTTATGTACTTATGAGTTTGGTGGAAAAATTCTTTTTAGACGGGACTCACTTATTTTTTAAGAAATAACCATCCTGACAGTAAAATGCTCTGTTGGGTAAATTGAAATAATATGGCACAAGATAATTCGTTACTCGAAAAAATGGAGGCGTTGCGCTTACGCTTCGAAGAGGTTGCGCAGATGATTACCGACCCTGAAGTTATTGGCGACCAGAAAAGATATGTGAAGTTGAATAAGGAGTATCGCGAACTCGAAGACCTTGTTACTGTTGGAAAAGCCTATAAAAATCTCCTGGAAAACATTGAATCGGCTAGGGCAATGCTCAAAGAGAATGATGATGAGATGCGTGCTATGGCCCGGGAAGAACTGGACGAATTAGAAGTGGAACGTCCCAAAGTGGAAGAAGAAATTAAGATGTTGCTTTTGCCAGGCGATCCCGAAGATTCTAAAAATGCAGTGATGGAAATCAGAGCCGGAGCCGGTGGAGATGAAGCCAGTATTTTTGCAGGGGATTTGTTCCGGATGTACACCAAATTTTGTGAAAGTAAGGGCTGGAAAACCGAGGTGACACACTTTTCAGAAGGAACAGCAGGTGGATACAAGGAAGTGGTGATGAAAGTCTCTGGTAATGGAGTTTATGGAATCTTAAAATATGAGTCTGGGGTTCACCGTGTTCAGCGGGTTCCGCAAACCGAAACACAGGGAAGGGTTCATACTTCAGCGGCATCGGTAGCTGTTCTTCCCGAAGCCGAAGAGTTTGACATTGATCTGAAGCAGGAGGATATCCGAAAGGATACTTACTGCTCATCAGGCCCCGGAGGTCAGTCAGTTAACACGACTTATTCTGCTATCCGGCTAACGCATATTCCCACCGGAATTGTGGTTACCTGCCAGGACCAGAAGTCGCAGATCAAAAACCTTGATAAGGCAATGACTGAGCTGCGTACGCGTATATACAATCTGGAATATCAAAAATATCTGGATGATATCTCATCTAAACGGAAGACAATGGTTTCAACCGGCGACCGTTCGGCTAAAATCAGAACCTACAACTATCCGCAAGGCCGGGTGACAGACCACCGTATTACCTTTACGCTTCATAATTTACCGGCTGTTATGGGTGGCGATATTGGCGGAATTATTGATAAATTGCAGATTGAAGAGAATGCTGAGCGACTTAAAGCCAGCGAAATGTAATTTTTAACCAGCAACCAGAAAAATAAAATACCATGACCAGTCAGGAAATTTTTGAACAGATAAAGAAAAAGCAGAGTTTCCTTTGCGTGGGACTTGATAGTGATATCAACAAAATTCCCCATTTTCTTTACGATACCACCGATCCGGTTTTTGCTTTCAATAAAGAAATTATTGATGCGACTCATGATTTGACGGTTGCCTACAAGCCCAATCTGGCTTTTTATGAAAGTATGGGCGTGAGCGGTTGGAATACACTGGAAAAAACCGTCAATTATATTCGGTACAATTATCCTGATATCTTTATTATTGCTGATGCAAAGCGGGGAGATATTGGTAATACTTCAAGTCTTTATGCTAAAGCCTTTTTCGATGCGATGGACTTCGATGCAGTTACCGTGGCGCCATACATGGGCGAGGACTCTGTAAAGCCGTTTCTTACTTATGTGGGAAAATATGTAATTCTTCTGGCTCTCACATCCAATAAAGGAGCATCTGATTTTCAGTATATGAAAGAAAATGATGAGCGTCTTTTCGAAAAAGTGATAAATACTTCAAAACAATGGGGCGATGAGGAGAATATGATGTATGTGGTAGGGGCTACCCGAGCCGAAATGCTTCAGGATATCCGAAAATCGGCTCCTAAACACTTTCTGCTTGTTCCCGGTGTCGGGGCTCAGGGCGGAAGTCTTGCTGAGGTGGCTCGCAATGGCATGAATGAGCAATGCGGCCTGCTGGTGAATTCATCCAGAGGCATCATTTTTGCCGGCAATGGAGAGGACTTTGCCCAAAAAGCACGGGCTGCTGCTTCGGAAGTTCAGCAGGAAATGGCTTCTTTGCTTCGGGAAGCGTCTCTTATATAAAATAAGGTAATTGTAATATTTCTGTTTTATTTGTAGCTTGCAAATCAGGCTGGGTGCATCAAACTATTGATGACCGGGTTATTGTATGACCATAACTGAAGGTTGACCAATAATCTTTAAAGCCTGACTTATGAATGAAGATTTTCTGCATTTTCTCTGGCAATACAAGTATTACAAGCCGGGGCTCTTTTTTACGGACCAGGATCATCAAATGGAGGTAATTCATCCCGGATTGCCCAATTCCAATGCAGGGCCCGATTTTTTTAATGCCAAAATCAAACTTGATGATGTGATATGGGCCGGCAATGTTGAGATCCACATCAACGCATCAGACTGGTACAAACATTCCCATCATCAGGATCCTCTTTATGATAATGTTGTTTTGCATGTGGTGCTGCATGATGACGGGGAAATTGTAAACAGTTCAGGACGTCTGGTTCCCTGTTGGGAAATGGAAGTTCCCGAAAATATTCTGAAGCATTATCAATCGCTGAAATCCCATCAAGGCTGGGTGGCATGTGAGAATTACATCAGGGATGTTCCCGGTTTCGAAACGGAAGCCTGGATAGAGCGGATGTTGATTGAGAAACTGGAAATGAAAGTGTCAGGAATTAGTGAGTTGTTAACGACTTTTCGAAACGATTGGCAGCAGGTTTTCTTTGTGGTGCTTTCCCGGAATTTTGGGTTTGGCCTCAATGGAGATCCTTTTGAGCAACTGGCCAGACATATTCCCTGGCAATACATTCTGAAAAACGCTGATTCCTCCATTAAGCTTGAAGCTTTATTTTTGGGACAAGCCGGGTTTCTGGAGGTGCTTCTCCATGAAGATAAATATGTTCAGATGCTGTTGAGGGAATACCGATTGTTGAAACACAAATACGGGCTTGCCCCCATGTCGGCTCATTTATGGAAGTTTTTGCGGATGCGTCCGGGCAATTTCCCTACTGTCCGTCTGGTTCAGTTGGCCGCACTAATCTCAGGAAATCCGTTTTTGTTTGACAAATTGCTGGCCTGTGAAAACCTGGCTGATGCCCGAAGTTTTTTGAGTGTTAAACCATCGGAGTATTGGCATAATCATTACCGGCCGGGGGTTGAAGGCCCGCCAAAATCAAAGAAGATTGGTGCGCAGACCATTGATTTGATTATAATTAATACCGTCATTCCATTGTTCTTTGCCTACGGTAAATTGAGAAGTAATTCTTTATTACAACAGAGGGCTCTTGACTGGCTATCTGAGTTACCTCCCGAAAAAAACAACATTGTTAGCGGATGGGAAAGACCTTCTATCGGGATCAAAGCACAATCGTCTGCTCAAAGTCAGGGGTTGGTTTATTTGAAACGGAATTATTGTAATTATCGTAAATGTCTGTTCTGCCGTGTGGGACATAAAGCATTATCGTCAAGTTTTTAGTAGAAATAAAAAATGGTTCACTTTTTGTTAATGCTTTAATTGTTAAAAAATATTTATTTTGTAGCGTTAAACTCAAAACATTTTGTTATGAAATCTCGAATTCTAATTGTTGCCGCATTTTCTCTTATCCTGATGGGGAGTATTTCTTCCTGTAAATCCAAGAAAAAAGTAACTGCTAAAAGTGAGATAGGAGATGTTATCGAAGAATTACCCTGTGAAGATAAAGGAAAGTCTGATAAAAATTATTTTCGGGCTAGTGCCATGTCTACAAGTTCTGACTTGAGTCTGGCTAAAGAAAAGGCCTTGTTGCTAGCCAAGCAGCGTCTGGTAACGTTAATTAATTCCAATACCAAGTCGGTGACAGACAGGTATGTGAATGAGCGGGAAATCGGTGATGCTGCCGAATTTGAACAGAAATTTGAAAATATGACCCGTGAAGTCGCTGATGAGACCATTAACAATATTGTGGTTACCTGCGAAAAAGCCAGCGTTACTGAGGAAGGTAAATATCATGGGTTTGTGTCTATCGAGGTGCATCGTGATGATGTTCTGAAAGGAATTGATAAGAGGATCTCCAATGACGATAAATTGCAGCTTGATTACGACAAGCAAAAGTTTCAGGAGATCTTTGAGGATGAGATGGAGCAGATGGCGAAAGAGCGAGGGTACTAGGGATTTAGGTTAAGGTTGAGAGAAAACAATGCGGGTTGGTAACTTATTTGTTAACAGACATGTACTTGTTGTCTTGAGGAATGAATACGCAATAAGTGTGGTATTTCTTATTCTCAGCCTCAACCTTTTAAGTCTTTAAAAACTATAAACGAACCGTTTGCAGGTTTTTAAATTATTCCATATCTTTGCGGCCTATTTGTAAACCATATATTTAATTAGATCGTATGCATCTCACAAAAGAAGGAAGACAAGAGATCTTTGCGAAGTACGGAAAGTCGAATACTGACACTGGTTCACCTGAAAGCCAGATAGCATTATTTACCACCCGTATCGCACATTTGACCGAACACCTGAAGGCTAATAAGAAAGACTTCAGTACCCAGTATTCTCTGAAGAAGATGATTGGTAAACGTCGTAACTTACTTGATTATCTGAAAGCAAAAGATATTGAAAAATATCGTGAGCTGATTAAGGATCTTGGGCTTCGTAGATAGGTCAATGAAGAATAGTATTAAAAAGGCAGTTCTCTTCCGGGAATTGCCTTTTTGTTTTTCGCTTCTGCCCGTTTTTTGCGACTTTTTGAAAAAAAGGTGACCTTTGTGGGCGTTGGGTGGTAGATATTATCTATCTTTGGGATTGATTTAGAGATTGTAAGAAAAAAATAGAAATTTATTTATGATTAAGCCGATTGAAAAAAGTATTGACCTCGGTGATGGAAGGTCAATCGTAATTGAAACTGGAAAGTTGGCCAAACAGGCCGACGGATCGGTAGTTGTTAGAATGGGCAATACGTATTTGCTCGCAACAGTGGTTTCTGCAAAAGATGCGAAACCTGACGTCGATTTTATGCCACTCTCCGTGGATTACAAAGAAAAGTATTCTGCGATTGGGCGTTTTCCCGGAGGATTTCTTAAGAGAGAAGGTCGTCCGTCTGATTTTGAAATACTTGTATCGCGACTGGTTGACAGGGCTTTGAGACCATTGTTTCCCGAAGATTATCATGCTGATACTTTTGTAAATGTTAGTCTTATTTCAGCTGACAGTGAAAGTGTTCCTGATTGCCTTGCCGGACTGGCTGCTTCTGCGGCTTTGTCCGTTTCTGATATTCCTTTCGCAGGACCAATTTCCGAAGTAAGAGTAGCACGTATCAATGGCGAATTAAAAGTGAATCCTGCTGCCACTGAGCTTAAGGAAGCTGACCTTGAAATTATTGTGGCCGCTTCAATGGATAATATAATGATGGTGGAAGGTGAAATGGCTGAGGCTTCTGAAGCCGAACTTCTGGAAGCCATGAAATTTGCCCACGAAGCCATTAAAGTACAATGTGCTGCTCAGATCGAACTTGCCGAAATGGTTAACGTCACTAAACGTGAATATTCGCACGAAAACAATGACGAGGATCTGCGTAAAAAAGTTTGGGATGCTACTTATGAAAAGGCCCGTGAAGTGGCTCGTTCCGCTAATCCAAATAAGCATGAGCGCATGGACGGATTTTCTTCCATCGTTGATGAGTTTATTGAGAATAATTACAATGCCGAAGAGGATGAAGTTCCTACTGTTCTGATAAAGAAATACTTCCACGATGTTCAAAAAGATGCAGTTCGCAGGGTAATGCTTGACGAGAATGTTCGTCTGGATGGACGGGCAATGGATGAAATTCGTCCCATCTGGTGCGAAGTGGATTGCATTCCCGGACCTCATGGTTCTGCCATTTTTACTCGTGGAGAAACACAGTCTTTGACTACTGTTACCCTTGGTTCCAAACTAGATGAAAAGTTGGTGGATGATGTGCTGTTTAAAGGGTATGATCGGTTTTTATTACATTATAACTTTCCTCCTTTTTCTACCGGTGACGCCAAAGCTTACAGAGGTGTAGGCCGTCGTGAAATTGGTCATGGAAATCTGGCTCACAGAGCCCTTAAGGGTATGTTGCCCGATGAAACTCCTTATGTAATTAGGGTTGTCTCTGATATTCTGGAATCAAATGGCTCTTCATCTATGGCCACCGTCTGTGCCGGTACAATGGCATTGATGGATGCAGGTATTCCGTTTAAGAAGCCGGTTTCGGGTATTGCCATGGGACTCATTACCGATAAAGACAGCGACAAGTATGTTGTGCTTTCAGATATTCTTGGAGACGAGGACCACCTTGGAGATATGGACTTTAAAGTAACCGGTACTGCTGATGGTATTACCGCTACCCAGATGGACATTAAAGTGGACGGACTCTCTTATGAGGTGTTGGAAAAAGCGCTGGAACAGGCGCGTCGCGGACGTCTTCATATCCTTGGTAAAATTACTGAAACCATCAGTGAACCGCGTGAGGATTATAAGCCTCATGCACCACGAATTGTAACTTTTCGTATTCCTAAAGATATGATTGGTGCTGTAATCGGACCAGGAGGAAAGATTATTCAGGAAATCCAGGCTGAAACCAATACCAGTATTTCTATCGATGAAGATGAAAAGAATGGTATCGTAGGAATTTCTGCTAGTGATAAAGCTGCAATTGATAAGGCATTGAATCGTATCAAAGGGATTGTTGCTGTGCCTGAAGTAGGTACTGTCTATACTGGCAAGGTGAAATCAATTGTGCCCTTTGGTGCTTTTATTGAAATTTTGCCAGGCAAAGATGGTTTGCTGCATATTTCTGAAATTGAGTGGCGTCGTCTGGAAAAAGTGGAGGACGTACTTAAAGAAGGTGATATGGTTGAAGTGAAACTGATTGAAGTGGACCAACGTTCAGGAAAACTGAAGTTGTCACGCAAAGTTTTACTGCCTCGTCCGGAGCGTAATTAAACTATTATTTGAGATTTTAAAGTTTTGATTTCTCAAAATATCAACAAATCCCCGGTGGTATTCGTTATTCCATCGGGGATTTTGTTTTTATACCTGTTTTCCTTACTTTAACTCTCTGAATCATTCCAGACTATTTGGTTGAAAAAACAACATTATTATGAGCCGCTACAGAACAATCCAACAGTGGTACGAAATTTTGAGTAACCGCCTAAAAGGTGCTCCACGGGAAAGCATCAGATTTTACAGCCTCGAAGCCTTTCCCCGTCTGATGCACCACCTGGAAACGCATAAAGCTGATTGCGAGGTTTGCCGTGAGCACTTTGATTTGCTTGATGAAATGAGTTTCGAATTGGGTCGGTGGATGAAAACAGATGCCCCTGAAATGGTGAATTTTCAGGCCGAACTTGAAGACAGTGTCCGCCATTTGCGCACAGAGCATAAAGTGTTTCCTAAGGGCCTGTGGTTGTCGCGTTTTGTGTTGATGGGAATTCTTGTTGGTGTGCTCGGAGCACTGCTTACCATTGTGGTGGTGGCAGGTGTGGTTATAGGAGGGGTTTTGCTCACCGGAGCCTTTATTGGAATGCTGGTGGGTTGGTTGGCCGGAAAAAATAAGGAACGAAAAATTAGAAAACAAAACCGGCTTTATTAATTATATGAGTGTGGTTTGAAAAGATGCTTTTTAGACCGGGCTCTTATATCAAAATCCAATATCCCTTGAGAATAATCCAAACGCAATGTAACCCTACGTTAGAACTGTGGATTATGAAAGACGCAAAAGCTTTATTATCAAATAGATGGAATTAATGACTCCGGTCATCAATTGACTCGATATCAGCTCGTTAAGAGCGACTCGTAGAGTTTTAGAATCAAAAGTATAAAAAATGAACTATCGTAATTTAATTTTCCCGGTGCTTGCTATGGCAACATTTTCTTCCTGTAAGGATAAAGGTCCGGATACACCTGATTATCCCGAAACTAAAAAAGTCGATACTGTGGATGTTTATTATGGCACAGAAGTGCCTGACCCTTACCGTTGGCTTGAAGACGACCAGTCGGAAGAAACTGAGGATTGGGTACAGCGTCAGGTAAAAGTCACCAATCAGTATCTGGGTGAAATTCCGTTTCGGGACAAAATCAAAACCCGGCTTACCGAGGTGTGGAATTACCAAAAAGAAGGGACACCTGTTCGCAAAGGGAATTATTGGTTTTTTATGCGAAACAATGGACTTCAGAATCAATATGTCATGTATGTGAAAGAAGGCCGTGATGGTGAAGAGCGTGTATTGCTTGACCCCAATAAATTATCTGAAGACGGTACTGTTGCCCTCTCCGATTATGCTGTTTCGGAAGAGGGAAACTATATGGCCTATTCTATTTCCAGGGGAGGCTCTGATTGGAACGAGGTTTACGTGAAAGATGTTGCAACCGGTGAGAATCTTGATGACCATTTAGAGTGGGTGAAATTTTCTGAAATTTCATGGTTTGGTGAAGAGGGATTTGTCTACAGTCGCTATGATGCTCCGGACAAAGGAGAAGAGCTAACCAATGTGAACGAATTTCAGCAGGTATATTATCACAAGGTCGGAGATGATCAGTCCGTAGACCGTTTGATTTTTAAAGACCCTGTGGATGGTTTACGAAATTATACTGCTGTGGTGGATGATGATAAGGAGAATATTATTCTTACAGGAAGTGAATCCACCAGCAATAACTCTTTTCTGATAAAAGGATGGAACCAGCAGGAGTGGA
This sequence comes from Marinilabilia sp., assembly GCF_016278715.1. Lineage (GTDB taxonomy): Bacteria > Bacteroidota > Bacteroidia > Bacteroidales > Marinilabiliaceae > Marinilabilia. Next base: position 10,866 of record NZ_JADQBH010000265.1, read on the forward strand.
TGATTGCTGATACGACCTTCGAAAATAATACCAGCTACCTGGGAACTGTGAACGGAGAATATTGGGTGTTGACTGATTTTGAGGCTCCCCGCTACAGGGTGATGGCCATTGATCCCGATAACCCGGCCATAGAAAACTGGGTGGAAGTGGTTCCGGAAAAAGCAGATGTTCTGGAAGCCGTTGAACTCTCCAAATCATTTGCTGTTGGGCACTACATGGTAGATGCCGAATCAAAACTTGTGATCTTTGACTTCTCCGGAGAGCAGCTGAGCGAAATTGCTTTGCCGGGGAGAGGTTCCGTTGATGCCCTGCGGGGCATACGCGAAAACGACCAACTGTTTTATTCTTTTGATTCTTATAGTATTCCCAGTCAGGTAATTGAATACGATCTTGAAACAAATGAGAGCACGGTTGTTTTTGAACCTTCCGTGGACTTTGATGGGGATAATTATGAAACCAAACTGGTATTTGTTGAAGCGGAAGACGGGGCTCAGGTGCCGTTGCATATTGTACATAAAAAGGGAATTGAGCTTGATGGCAATAATCCGTTAATGCTGTATGGATATGGCGGTTTCAATGTTGTATATGCTCCCGGTTTTGATGTAAGGTTGATTCCGTGGCTTGAGAATGGAGGTGTTTATGTGAATGCTCACATCCGTGGAGGAGGAGAATATGGTGAAGACTGGCATCAGGGAGGAACAAAGCTCAACAAACAGCGGGTTTTTGATGATTTTATTCTTTCTGCTGAGAAGTTGATTGAAATGGGATATACTAATTCTGAAAAAATAGCAATTCGGGGTGGATCCAACGGAGGGTTGTTGCTTGGCGCTGTTGTGAATCAGCGGCCAGAACTGTTTCAGGTATCTCTCCCCGCAGTTGGGGTGATGGATATGTTGCGTTATCATAAGTTTACCATTGGCTGGGCATGGGCCGGTGACTACGGACGCAGCGATGAAAGTGAGGAAATGTTTCGTTACTTGTATGACTATTCCCCCGTTCACAATATACAGACTGGTGTTGATTATCCCGCAACACTCGTATTCACGGCTGACCATGACGATCGCGTGGTGCCGGCCCACTCTTTTAAATACATTGCCACCCTTCAGGAGAAATATAAAGGCGAAAACCCGATGCTTATTCGCATTGAGACAAAAGCTGGACACGGAGCGGGCAAACCTGTTGCCAAACAAATTGAGGAGGTGGCAGATATGTATGCCTTTACTTTTTACAATATGGGTGTGACACCTTATAAATAGCCTGAAGGCGTAAAAAAAACAGACAAAAGCTTTATTTTGTCATTTAAAAAACTTATTATTGTAAATAGTCTGTGTGAAAAAGAAAATTTGTATTGTTTGATAACAGAATATTTTTCACAAAGAAGGCTCTCAGCAAGGAGAATTAAAAATGAAGGATAAGGTGTAAAAGTCTGTTTTAGTTGCCTTCTGCCAGAAGTGGTTTTGGATAGTATTAATTTAAATATTAGATTATTACGGGTCAAATCAATATTCAGATTTTATCTAAAGTGAATAATCTTCCGGTGACATGTTATTTTTTTGTTGAAAAACTTCAGCGATTGCCTATATTTGTATTAAATCGTGTTTGAAGTATTTCATTTTTTAAAAACATTCCTAAATTTGTATAGAAGATAGGATTTATTCAAGAACAAATAATTCGGTTAACATTATGAAAAGAACAAGAATCAATCTTTTTGCGACTGTTGCACTTGCTGCTTTGCTGGCCAGCTGTTCCGGTCTGGATAAGATGAAAGACAACGCACCAGACATTAATTATACTGTGACTCCTGAAGTGTTGGAAGTACATGGTGGTCAGGTGCCTGTAACCATCAAGGTACAAGTACCGGGTGGCTACTTCGATAAGAAGACTGAAATTACTGCAACTCCGGTTCTGGTTTATGACGGAGGCGAAACTGCTTATGCTCCCTACCAATTGCAGGGTGAAAGCGTGGATGGGAATGCAAAAGTTATTTCTTATGCTAATGGTGGACAGTTTACCTATGAAGGAACTGTGGACTATAATGAAAACATGAGAGTTTCTGATCTGGTAGTGAGAATTACTGCAACTCGTGGTAGTTCTACTCTTGATTTTGAACCGGTGAAAATTGCTGAAGGTGTAATTTCAACTTCTCAGTTGCTCGGAAAAAAAGGTGCTATCGCTGCTCTTGGTGAGGACAATTTCCAGAGAGTCACTCCTGAGGTAGGTGAAGCTGATATTCATTACCTGATTCAGCGTTCAAATGTTCGCAATGCTGAGTTGAGAAAGGATGATATCAAAACTCTTTCTGAATTCGTGAAAGCAGCCAAAGAAGCTGAAAACAAGGAATTCAAAGGTGTTAATATTTCAGCTTATGCTTCTCCCGACGGCCCTATTGATTTGAACACTCGTTTGGCCGGTGAGCGTGAAGCTTCTGCCAAGAAATATCTTGAGGGTGCTTTGAAAAAAGCCGGTGTCGAAGATGTTACGGCTGAAGATTTCTTCGAATTGCGTAATACTCCCGAAGACTGGGAAGGCTTTAAGGCACTTGTTGAGAAGAGCGACATCGAGGACAAAGAAGTAATTCTGCGTGTTCTTTCAACATACAACGACCCTGAAGTTCGCGAAACAGAAATAAAGAATATGGCTGCTACTTACAAGGTACTTGCTGATGATATTCTTCCTGAATTGCGTCGTTCAAAACTAAATGTTAATGTAGAAGTTATTGGTAAGTCTGATGATGAAATTTCTGAATTGGCTTCTTCTTCTCCTGAAGAGTTGAAACTTGAAGAACTTCTTTATGCAGCTACTCTGACTGAAGACCTTGACGAGCAACTTGCTATTTACAAGTCTACCCTGGATCAGCATTCAGACTGCTGGAGAGCTCAGAACAATATTGGTGTGGTTCTCTTCAAACAAGGTGATGTTGACGGTGCTAAAGTTGCCTTTGAAAAAGCCAATGAGATGAAAGCCAACGAGCCTGTGGTTGTAAATAACCTTGGTGTAGTAGCTCTTTATGAAGATGATGTTGAAGCCGCCAAAGAATACTTTGACTCAGCTGCCGGTGCCGGTGCTGCTTTAGATAACAACCTTGGTGTATTGGCCATTTACAATGGCAACTACGACGAGGCTACTCGTTATTTTGCAAACAGCAACAACTGTAACGCTGCTTTGGCTAAGATTTTGAACGGAAACTATGACGCTGCTTTGGCTACCTTGAATGCCAATAAAGCAGAGGTTGGTATTAAGTACTACCTGAAAGCAATTATTGGTGCACGTCAGAATGATACTGATATGTTGTTCGAAAACCTTGGTAAAGCTGTTGAGCTTGATGGTTCCCTGAAAGAAGTTGCTGCAACTGATATGGAATTTGCACGCTACTTTGAAGATGCTTCTTTCAAAGAAATCGTTCAATAAATTATAAGGTTGTAAATCCTTTACGATATTAAAAAGGCTGCCGTTTGGCAGCCTTTTTTTTGCGATTTACGTAACTATAGAATAATAATTGTTAAGTAAGGAAAGGAGTATGACGTTGTAATTTCTTTAGCCCCGCAATACTTGTCCAGAAATTTAAAGTGTAAGTTTCTTGGTTTGTGGAGTGTGATCCATTCAATCTTGTGGCTGTTCCCGGATTCAATCCTTATCACTTAACCATTTGCCGGCCAATTCCCAAAGAACAATTCCTGCAGTTACTGAAACATTGAAAGAGTGTTTGGTTCCAAATTGTGGGATTTCCAGACACAGGTCACATTGGTCAATTACCTCCTGCGCTACTCCTTTTACTTCATTTCCCAGAATGACAGCATATTTTGATTTTGTCTCCGGTTCAAATTGTTTCAACGAAATACTTCCTTCGACCTGTTCAATTCCTATAAGTAAATACTCCTCCTGTTTCAACTTTTCTATGGCCTCTGTTGTTTCATTAAAGTATTGCCATTTCACCGAATCTTCAGCTCCAAGAGCTGTTTTGTGAATCTCTTTATGAGGTGGTGTTGAGGTGATGCCACAGAGGTAAACGGCCTCCAGGCGAAAGGCATCTGAAGTGCGAAATATACTTCCTACATTATGAAGACTTCTTATGTTGTCCAGAACGACAATAATGGGTGTTTTGGTAGATTCTTTGAATTGGTTCACAGAAATTCTGCCCAGTTCATTGAGTTTAAGTTTTCGCATTTTTTTAAGAAACAAAATTAGATAAACTCTTTTAGTCAGACCAAGAAATTAGCAGTTAATCATATTTTTTTTACAAAAAATCTACTTTATGAATATTCATGAGTATCAGGCCAAGGCTATATTGAAACAAAATGGGGTTACCATTCAGGAGGGAATTACTGCTGATTCAGCTGATGAAGCTGTTGAGGCTGCAAAACAATTACAAAAACAAACCGAAACCAGTTGGTGGGTGTTGAAAGCTCAGATACATGCCGGAGGAAGAGGTAAAGGGGGTGGCGTGAAGCTTGCAAAGAGTCTGGATGAAGTCCGCACTCTTGCAGGAGAAATGTTGGGGATGCAACTGGTGACCCATCAAACCGGATCCGAGGGAAAAACAGTAAGAAAAATTTTGGTTGCTCAGGACGTATACTATCCCGGGTCGTCAGAAAGAAAAGAATATTACATGAGTGTGTTACTCAACCGGGAAACCGGAAAAAACACCATCATGTACTCGGCCGAAGGAGGCGTTGATATAGAAGAGGTGGCCGATAAAACTCCGGAGTTGATTTTTAAAGAAGAGATTGACCCCGGAGGAGGAGTATTGCCATTTCAGGCGCGGAAGATTGCTTTTAATCTGGGGCTTGAAGGTCAGGCTTTCAAAGAAATGACAAAATTCGTGGCTGCCCTATACCGGGCTTATGTATCGGTAGATGCATCGCTTTTTGAGATTAATCCTGTCCTTAAAACCACAGATGATAAGATTCTGGCTGTAGATGCAAAAGTAAATCTGGATGACAATGCTCTGTACCGACATCCGGATCTTGCTGAAATGCGTGATTTGAAGGAGGAGGATGCCACCGAAACGGAAGCCGCAAAGAATAACCTGAATTTTGTTAAGCTTGACGGAAATGTGGGTTGTATGGTCAATGGTGCCGGACTGGCAATGGCTACCATGGATATTATTAAATTATCAGGTGGAGAACCAGCAAACTTTCTTGATGTGGGGGGGAGTGCCAATGCCAAAACAGTTGAAGCGGGATTAAAAATTATCCTTTCCGATTCTGCCGTAAAAGCTGTATTGATAAATGTTTTCGGAGGTATTGTGCGCTGCGACAGAGTGGCTTCCGGTGTTGTAGAGGCGTACAAAAATCTGGGAGATATACAGGTTCCTGTTATTGTAAGGCTTCAGGGAACAAATGCTGAAGAAGGGAAGGCAGTTATTGACAATTCTGGATTGAAAGTACGGTCGGCTATTACTTTAAAGGAGGCTGCTGATATTGTAAAAGAAGTTGTTTAAGGCTTGTAATCACAAATAGTCCGTTAAAAAAGCTTCAACGCAGAGAAGCAATGACGCAAATTTTTTAGTATGAGTGAGTTGTGGCTTGGGCGCCTGACTTCGGAATGGATTGAATGTCAATTGATTGTAGAGGTTTAACGGAGTCTTGAATGAAGTTTGATGATTGTTTTTGATTTACTATTGTTCGGAGAAACTTATTTCTTAAAAAAGATTGCTTCCCTTTGTCCGGAATGTTCCCTCATTGATAAAGCAGTGAAGCAATCTAAATCTTTACTTTCCAATTTTCCCGACCAATAATGTTTAGGAATAAAAGAACCCCGAAAAACACCTTTTAAGATGATTTTACGGGGTTTTTGCTGTTTTACCAAGCCACCGTTGAACGTCTTATGGGCATGGTCATGCATCTTGCCCCTCCGCCTCCTCGTGGCAGTTCTGATCCTTCAATAGTAACTACATATTTTTCGTAATCAGAGAGTTTTGTTTTATTATTAATTACGTCGGATGCTTTAAGAATGGAGAAGCCAACTTTGTTGAGGGCTTCAAGGGTATGCACGTTTCTGGCATATCCGATGAGTTTTCCCGGGCCGGTGGCAAAGAAATTGGCACCACTGTGCCACTGTTCTCTTTCCTGTTGCCACAAATCAGTTCCGCCGCACGGAACCGGTTTTAAGTCCATCCCGAGACTTTTCAGACACGGAAGCAGGCCGGATTGACGGGAAATTTCTTTCACTATTCCATTCTCAAATGTCATCAAAATAGTAGCATAGGAATTTTCGTGCCGCAATAACGGTTCATATATCATGCAGGTATCCCGGTCAAGTAAGGTGAAAATCATGTCCAGATGGATAAACGATTCAGGTGATTCCGGAAGTTGCTGAACTACAATGTGTTTCTCCCCTTTTTGAGTTTTTAGCTGTTCGGCCAGAAAATCAATTCCCTGAGTGGATGTCCGGGTGCCATTTCCCAAAATAAGAATGTCGTCTCTGGCAATGAGGACATCGCCTCCTTCGATGAAGGTTTCTGTACCCACATGCCAGGTATTCATTGGGTTAATGGTGGAAGTTTTAAAATGTGGAGAATAGTTGAAAATAGCATCCATAATGATGGATTCCCGTTCCCTGACTTTGTTGGCCATTTTAGAAATCATTACCTGGTTGTAAACCGTTACGGAGGCATCGCGGGTAAAGAAGAAATTGTGAAGCGGTCGCAGGGCATATCTTTCGTCTGAAAGAAAGGTGGTCAGAGAATCCCGCTTGATGGCAACTCCTTCGATGAGTTGTGTGGCCAGTTCTTTGTTGTTCAAAGACAACAAGTCTTCTTTGATGTTGAGAACCTTCTCGTGCGTGCAAATGCGTTCAATCAGGGAAACCTTTATTTCCGGATCCAGGAGGATTTCCGTTAACAGATCCTTGACCTGGAAAGTTTGAGAAATCATATTCAGAACGCCGCTGAGTTGTTGGTATTCCTCAATGGCTACCGGCAGATTTAATATGTCGCTGTAAAGAGCCCTTTCGGCATTTCCGGGTGTCATATTTTCCACTTCCGGGCCGGGGGTATGAAGGATAACGGCTTCCAGATTTCCAATTTCGGAGGTTACATGGGGTACTATCGGGGTGCTCATACAAGAATTGTTTTTTAGAAGTTTGGCAATATCATATTTTCGCAGGAAAAACGCTGAAAGCCTTATATGGTTCAACTTTTTTCTTTTTTGTGGGTTTCATTTACTACGGCAAAACTAAATGAACTATTTTAGTTTGGTGTTCATTCGAATGCAATTTAATGAATGTTTTGGGAAAAAAATCTGATTTTTCCCCAGACCTGAATGGATACGTAAATGGGCTTCATCTTCGAAATTCAATTCCGTATTAGCAGTTTCGGTATTTGGGGATTTTGTGTTATTTTGTAAATGGACGATTCTATTGCGGATGGAAACGAAAATGGTTTAACTTTCAAATTGATTTTAAATGACAAAAAAATTTTTAGGAGCACATGTTAGTTCCGCAGGAGGTGTTGAGAATGCACCGGTAAATGCTTCAGAAATTGGAGCAACAGCTTTTGCCTTGTTTACCAAAAATCAGCGTCAGTGGAAAGCGAAACCACTTACCGAAGAGAATATCAGTAAGTTTAAACAGAACTGTAAGCAACTGGGATTCTCGGCTCGGCATATTTTGCCGCATGATAGTTACCTGATAAATCTGGGGCATCCGGAAAGAGAGGGGATTGAAAAGTCAAGAGAGGCTTTTCTGGATGAAGTGCAGCGTTGTGAACAGCTTGGCCTTGAGTTATTGAACTTCCATCCGGGAAGTCATCTGAATAAAATTACGGAAGATGAATGTCTTCAGCGGGTGGCAGAATCGGTGAACCTCACGCTGGATAAAAGCAAGGGTGTTATTGCTGTGATAGAAAACACAGCCGGACAAGGCTCTAATGTGGGCTATCGGTTTGAGCATCTGGCCCGGATTATTGAACTGGTGGAGGACAAGTCGCGCGTGGGGGTATGTATTGATACCTGTCACGGCTGGGCAGGCGGATATGATTTTTTGTCGGAGGAGGAGTATGAAAAGAACTGGACCGATTTTGAAAGGCTTGTTGGACTTAAATATTTGAAAGGTCTGCACCTGAACGACGCTAAAAAGGATGTGGGAAGTAAAGTGGACAGGCATGCAAGTCTGGGCGAAGGGTTTATGACAAAAAGAACTTTTGAGCGAATGATGAAAGACGATCGGTTTAATGATATTCCTATAATTCTGGAGACGCCAAACCCTGAACTGTGGCCCGAAGAGATTAAATGGCTGAAACAGGAAGCCGGGCAGTGACGTTTTAGCCTTCATTATTAATGAATAGATTTTTTTTGAATAATGCTGGTTAGGTAAGCTTTTTGCACATTGAGTTTAGATATTCTTTTCATAGCGGCAGCAGGAAAACTGCTGTATTTTCAGTCTTTGATATGTAAGGCGGCAAATTCAGGGCTTTCGTTGTGATGTTTCGGGGTTGAAACTAAGGAGTCCGGATTCTCGTAAATAACTGTTTATGAAACGAAAGTTGCGCAGTGTTTTGCGTTTGTTTTCGAAAACAATGAAATCTGAACAATGATTGTAATAAGAAGATATATTTTCATGACAGGCTTTTTCCTGTTGGCCTTCTTATCTTTGTCCGGGCAGAATGTTCGAACAGAAGAGATGGCTGGTGAGGAGGTATTTCTTCTTGAATCAAAAGTCCTGAATGGTGATACCATTCCGCATATTCTTCTGCGTGAGGTGAAAGTAGTGCCTGACTGGAAGTTTAGGAGCAAGCGGGAGCGGAAGACCTATAATCGTTTTGTTCGAAACATAAAAATCGCTTTGCCTTATGCCCGGGTGGCCGCAAACCAACTGAACTCGATAAATGCAGAACTGGCCGGGATTGAAGGTGAAAAAGAGCGAAAGGAATTCCTGAAAGAAGCTGAAAAAGAATTGTTTAACCAATTTGAAAAGCCTTTGAGAAAACTTACTTTTTCGCAGGGGCGCATGCTGATAAAACTAATTGACCGGGAAACGGGTGACACCAGCTACGACCTGATAAAAACGTATAAAGGTGGCTTCTCTGCATTTTTTTGGCAGTCGGTGGCGCGTATGTTTGGATCCAATTTGAAAGATGAATACGATGGTGAAAGAGAGGACAAAATGATTGAACATATTATTATCCTGATAGATAACGGTATGTTGTAATGTTCCGAAGAATAGTCTGAGAAATTGATCTTCGGGAGTTTTACCAATTTATTTTGTCATTTCTAATACTGCAGCAACTACATTTTCAGCCCCTTCAGCAATTTGGGTGATTTTGGCATCCAGCATATAGCAAGGGGTTGTCGCAATTTTTAATTTTTCATCAATGACTACCTCGCCATGTGTTGTGTTCACATGTGTTGCTCCCATGGATTGTATTGCTTCGGAAGTTGATTGATCGGAACCAATGGTCATTTTGGCATTACCGAAGACTTTTGCCAGAATGACTGGTGAAATACATAACGCACCGATGGGTTTTTCGGCTTTGTTTGTATCTAGAATTGCTTTCTCAATTTCCTTGTTTACGGTGCAATCCGGTCCGTCGAAAGCAAAAGAACTCAGGTTCTTGGCAGCTCCAAAACCACCTGGGAACATCAAAGCTTCAAAATTTTCAGCATTGTAATCGCTCAGTGGGGTTATTTCGCCACGGGCAATACGTGCAGATTCTATTAATACATTGCGTTTTTCGTCCATTTCATTGCCCGAAAGGTGGTTAATCACATGATGTTGTTCTATATCGGGGGCGAATATTTTGTACTCAGCGCCGGCTTTCTCGATGGCCCAAAGGGTAAACACAGTTTCGTGAATTTCAGAGCCATCAAAAACCCCACAACCGGATAATACTACAGCTATTTTTTTCTTTTCTGTCATATTTTTCTCTATTTTGGTTAACATCATGAATGAAATAAAACAGTTGTAATTTATAAATTCTAAATTCTTTGTGCAAAATCAATTTTCATGGATAAAAAAAGAGTTTTTATAGCCATTGGTCTCCATGTAGGTCCTTCATTGACTCAATGGGTAAAGACATTAAAAAAGCTACAGGATGATGAACGTTTAAATTGGACCAATAAAAAACAATGGCATTTGACCTTAAAGTTTATTGGAGAGATTACAAAACCGGAAGTTAAAATATTGGCAGAACGGTTGTTTGATGCTTTTAAAAAAGCGGAAGGAGGAAAGTTGCTGATTAAAGGGGCCGGATTTTTCGGCCCATCGCGTGCTCCCAAAGTAATATGGGCAGGTATTGAAAATGATGAGTGGTTAAAAAAACTGAATCAGATTTCGGAAGAAGTTTGCAGCACCCTCGGGATTCCTGAAAGCCCCCATCCTTTTGCGCCACATCTTACGCTTGCCCGGATGAAAGGGCTGAAACACCCCACCCTGTTATTGGAGGAAATTCAGGAAAAAAAAGAGACCCTCTGGCATGAAACTGAGGTTAGAAAAGTTACCCTTTATGAAAGTCAATTAACCTCAGATGGCCCGGTGTATTCTGAGCTGGAACAATTTGAGCTGCAAATAGCAAACGGGCGTTGAGGAATTATCCCGCGCCCGTTTTCAATATTAAGAACTGTAAAGAAAAAAGTTTAATACGACAAGTTTTTTCGGCACAATTCCTTAATCAATCTACTTTACAAAAATTTAGGTGTTGTATTACTTCACAAATATTTTATAGTCCCAGGGTTGAAGCAACAATCCGCTGATTGGCATAGTGGTTGCGTCTCCGGTCATATATTCGGTAAAATTCCCTTCAGGACCATTTTCTACGAAAGCAGAAACCGACTCATCAGATAAATTAAATAGGGCGATGACAGTGTTTTCGCCTTTTTGTCTGGAAAAACTGAAAAGGGATTCCTTGTTATTGGTTTTGAGGATTTTCAGGTCGCCGCCAAAATTGCCGTTCCAAAGTGCAGGGTTGTTGGTTTTAAGTTGGATCAGTGATTGATAGAATTCAGTCATATCTTCTCCGCCGGTCCAGTCAATCTGGTCTTTCTCGAAAAATTCCAGTCGTTTGTTGAGCCCAATTTCCTGTCCCGAGTAGATGAGTGGCATTCCTTCAACGGTAAAGGTTAGTGCTGCCATGGTTTTTACGGCTTCGCCCATGCGTTCATAAACCGTTCCGTTCCAGCTGTTTTCATCATGGTTGGTGGTGAATTGCATAGGCCATGTGCCTGAAGGATACAGGGTGTCGGTTTTTTGGAAATATTCGGCTACATCGGTGGCATTTTGTTCCTGTTGTGACACCTTATTCATGATGTGGTGGAAAGACCAGCCGTAGTTGGCATTAAAGGCATTTTCCAACAATTCAATTTCTGCTTCATCTTCGGCCAGCATCCAAACGGGCTTCACGGAATCAATAGCGTTTCGTGCATTTTCCCAAAAATCCACAGGAACCATTCCTGCAACGTCACATCGGTAACCATCAATATTGGCTTCTTTAACCCAGAAAGTGAGTGCATCGGTCATGGCTTTTCGCATTTCGTCATTGCTGTAGTCCAGTCCTGCAACATCGGTCCAGTCTTCCACGGGAGCAATTATTTCGCCTTCCTCATTCTGCAAATACCATTCGGGATTGGTCTGTGTCCAGGGATGATCCCATGCTGTATGATTGGCAACCCAGTCAAGAATCAGGTGCATATCCATTTCATGGGCCTTTTCCACCAGGGATTTAAAGTCTTCCATGGTTCCAAATTCAGGATTAATAGATTTGTAATCTTTGATGGAGTAGTACGAACCCAGTGTTCCTTTACGGTTCTTTTCGCCGATGGGATAAACGGGCATCAACCAAAGAATGTCAACGCCAAGTTCTTTGAGTCGTGGCAAATGCTCCGCAAAGGCATTAAAAGTGCCTTCTTCGGTATATTGACGAACGTTAACCTCGTAAATTACAGCGTCCTTGCTCCATTCTGGAATCGGAGTGTTGCTGGTGTATTCCGGGGCTTCCTGCTGATCGTTTTTTGTGGATGTCTGGCAGGCAGAAATCAGGAGTATGGATGCCAGAAAAAAACTGAGTATTTTGAACTTTTGCATATTGTTTATTTTTTGATGTCTTGTTATGATGAAAAAAGGGTTGAAACAGGATTTTCTGATAAATGGTCGGATTTGGATAATGCTGTGTCTTCGTCCCGTAAAGAGACGAAGACCAACATCATTAAAAATAGGGATTTTAACTTAAACTATTTCTCAATACTCCGTTATCCCGAAGCTTCGGGATTAAATGCCTGTTAGTGAGTAATTTGCACAATGCGCAATATTTATCACAACTCTCTGGTAATAAAAACTTTGCGCCATCGCGTCTTTGCGTTTAGGTTTTTTTTAACGAACTATTGATTTCTATAACCGGGATAAAATAACCGGACATTGTTGTGTAAATGCAACAGGAACACAAGAACGGGCCCCTGTTGCAGGATTCCACGGAACAGATATTTGTTGAGCTAGCTTAGTTTAATTCGATAATTCTAGCCGACTTAGCCGGAATCTCAAATGAATCAAATGAAGCGACAGCCTCTTCGGTCATTACATCTTTCCCCTCCGAATAGTTGGAGAGAATTTCGTTAAAACGAGAGCCATCTAAAGTTCGGGCTTCGTCGTTGGAATTGTTTAAAAGTACCATTACGGCCTGGTCGTCCAGGTACCTGAAATAGACGTAAACATTGTTCTCGGGCACAAACTGCAATGTTTTCCCATGATGAATGGGGGCGCTGGTTTTCCGATAATTCAATATTTTCGACAAATAATCGAAAATTTCGTTTTGTTCTTCGGTACGTCCATCACGCACGAAAGCATTTACTTCATCACCGGTCCATCCACCTGGAAAGTCGTGGCGAATGTGCGCATGTCCGTCGTAGCCGTTGCCATCCATAAGCAACTCGGTGCCATAATACCATTGAGGAATACCTCTTACGGTGGTAAAGAAGGCAGTAACCATTTTCAAGCTTTTCAGATCGTTGTTGAGGATATTGTAAATTCGGCCTACATCGTGATTTTCAGGAAAGACCATAAGGTTGTTGATGTTGGGGTACAGGTGATCGTTGGCCAATACATCGTACAGACGCACCATACCATCGTTCCAGCCACCACCTTCTTCGTTGAAGGCTTTATGCATGGCATCCATTAAAGGGAAGTCCATGATGCTTTTAAGGTGAGAATTGAATCCGTCGCTATTGGGGAAATCTTTTTGCCAGTAACAAAGCTTTGCAGCTTCGCCAATCCATGATTCTCCCACGATATTGAAATTGGGATATTCCATGTTGATGCGTTTGTTCCATTCGGCCATGCCGTGTTTGTCGGGGTAAGGATAGGTATCCTGACGAATTCCCTGCAGTCCGGCATACTCGATCCACCAAATACTGTTTTGAATCAGGTAGTTGAGCATCAGTTCATTTCTCAGGTTCAGGTCGGGCATTGAACTGTCAAACCACCCTTCTGTGGCAAGTTTTAAATCGGCCTGCGATGCATGGGGGTCAGAAATCGTGGATAGTCGGTAATTGGATCTTACAAAACCATCGTAATTGATCCAGTCGGCCGAAGGCAAATCTTCCATCCACCAGTGTTTGCTTCCACAATGATTAAAAATCATGTCCTTGATTACTTTCAGCCCTTTTTCATTGGCCTTTTTTACCAATTCCCGGTAATCGTCATTGGTTCCGTAGCGTGGATCAATTTTATAGTAATCGGTAGTGGCATACCCGTGATAGGATGATTCTGGCTGATCGTTTTCCAGAACCGGGTTTAACCAAATAGCGGTAAAACCCATGTCTGCAATATAGTCCAGGTGATTCATGACACCCTGAAGGTCGCCTCCATGACGCCCATAAGGAGCCTCCCGATCAGCTTCTTCGCGCATTCCGGCGACATTGTCGTTGTCGGGGTTGCCGTTGGCAAAGCGGTCGGGCATGAGCAGGTAAACGGCATCCGTGCTGTTGAAACCCTCCCGGGTGGCAGAACCCTTTTCTCTTTGGTTCAGCTCTAGCACCATTGTTTTTTTTGTTCTTTTTCCATCGGAGAAATGAATCTCCACATTGCCTGGCTGAGCGTCCTCTTCTATCAATAAATCAATAAAAAGATAGTTGGCATTCTCAACAGCAGTAATGCGTTGTATGGAAACCCCCGGATAATCTGTCTCGGGTCGAAGGTAGCCAATGTCCTCGCTGTAAGCCAGCAATTGTACCACCGGATTTTTGAATCCAATCCACCACGATGAGGGTTCAAGACGGTCATTTACTTCTGTTTTTGCCTCTGCCGGAATAGATCCGGCCAGCAGCAGGATTGAAAACAGAAATACGAAGAATCTGTTTGTATTATGCATAATATTTGACGTTTAATGGTTCTTTTATTGACTTTCCGGGTGTTATCCGAATCTCTTTTCCGTACAATACCAGAGAAATTACTTCGTCTGCATGTGAAAAGACTTCAACTTCATTTTGGGTTACATTCACTTCCAAATCATTTTCGTGAAAACGAATTCTGAAGGCATATTCGTCCCATTGTTTTGGGATAATGGGAGATAGCCGTAGTTTTCCGTCTTTGTAAACCCTTTTTCCACCAAATCCTTCCACAATGGACATCCAGGTTCCGGCCATGCTGGTGATGTGCAGCCCCTCATGTACCTCATGGTTGTAGTCGTCAATGTCCAGTCGGCTGGTGCGTAGATACATTTCATACGCTTTGTCGGGATTACCGATGCGTGCAGCCAGAATGGTGTGGACACAAGGTGAAAGGGATGATTCGTGAACAGTCCGTGGTTCGTAAAACGCAAAGTTCCTGCGAATGGTTTCCGTGTCGAATTCTTCTTCAAAAAGATATACCCCTTGCAGGGTGTCTGCTTGTTTGATGAAGCAGGACCGGAGAATACGGTCCCATGACCAGTGCTGGTTAATGGGGCGGATGGACGGACTCAGTTCATTGGCTGTGATTTGCTCTTTGTCCATGTAGCCGTCCTGTTGCAGAAAAACTTCCTCATCTTTGTTGTAGGGTAAATGCAAATTAGTGGCTACCGATTTCCAAACTCCGGATTCGGTGCTGGTATCGAGGTTCACTTTTTCAACTATTTCATCAAATCTGCCTGGGTTGTTTTTTTGCACAATGTCAAGGGCTTCGCGCGCATAATTAAGGCACCACCGGGCAATTTTATTTGTGTACCAGTTGTTGTTGACATTGTTTTCGTATTCGTTGGGGCCGGTTACCCCTAGAATCACAAACTTCTTTTTATCCTGAGAGAAGGTGGCCCGCTGACTCCAGAAGCGGGCAATGCCGATAAGCACTTCCAGACCGTATTCGGCCAGGTAATTGGTGTCTCCTGTGTGGCGAATGTAATTATAAATGGCAAAAGCAATGGCTCCGTTTCGATGAATCTCTTCGAAGGTGATTTCCCATTCATTGTGGCATTCTTCGCCATTGATGGTAACCATCGGGTAGAGTGCGGCACCGTTGGTAAATCCCAGTTTCTTGGCGTTTTCAATGGCTTTCTGCAGATGTTTGTAACGATAAACCAACAAATTCCTGACTACTTTTTGAGGAGCGGTCATCAGGAAAAATGGAATACCGTAGGCTTCTGTATCCCAATAGGTTGTTCCGCCATATTTTTCTCCTGTGAAACCTTTTGGACCCACATTAAGTCGCTCATCCTTACCGGTGTAAGTCTGGTTGAGATGGAAAATGTTAAAACGGATTCCCTGTTGAGCGGTTACATCTCCTTTTATTTTGATGTCACTGAGTCTCCAGATATTTTCCCAGTGCGCTTTTTGCTCCTTAAGTAAGGTTTCGAATCCCACCAACTCCGCATTGGAAGCTTCTTTTTTTGCTGCATTTATCAGTTCTTCATTTTTGTAATTTAAAGAACTGCACACACCAATGTATTTGATGAGGGTGACAGTTTTTTTTGCTGTAGCTCTTAAAGAAATGTGATTCCCGGAATAGTTCTCATTTTTTACGGGCTGTACATCTGAGCTGTCAGCTCCTGTAACTTCTGCTTTCATGGCAAAAGCAACTCTGAAATCCAGTTTTTTGGTTTGGGAAAGCAGGCTGGCTTGATTTTCTGAGGCATCAGTTTCGAGAATATTCCAGAACTTTTCCTCGTAATTGCTGTCTTCATTAACTACGTCACCGTCAATATACGGGGTGAAAATAATTTTGCAATCATTCTCAGGCGTTACTGAATAACGAATGACTCCGGTTTCGGGTCTTTTCATGCTCAGAAATCGTTCTGTTTTTACAGATAGTTTCTGTCCGTTATTGAGGGTGACTTCAAAAGAGCGGATCAATACGCCCGATTGCATATTCAGGATGCGTTGAAATCGCTCAACTTTCTTTGCTTTGAACAGGTCAAGGGTTTCTCCGTCAATATTCACATCAATACCAATCCAGTTGGGCGAATTCAATATTTTGGCAAAATATTCTGGATAACCGTTTTTCCACCAGCCTACGCGTGTTTTGTCGGGATAGTAAACGCCTGCAATATAACTTCCTTGTAAGGTAGGGCCACTCCAGGCTTCCTCAAAGTTGGCACGTTGCCCCATCTGACCGTTTCCCAGACTGAAAATGCTCTCTGATGCTTTATGGTGATCAGGACTGAAGCCCTCTTCAATTATTCGCCACTCATCTTGCTTCAAATATTGTCTCATCGTTAATTTCGTTAAGTGAATGTCAAAAGCTGTGTTTCGTTTGAAATCGGGTAATTCTCCGAATGAAACGGAGAGGACGTTGACGGTGCTTTTGTATTTCTATCATTAATTGGTTGTATTTATAATTCAATACTCCGTTATCCCGAAGCTTCGGGATTAAAAGCAGTTGATAATCAACCCATTAAAAAATCAGGCGAACAGAGCATAACTCGCTCATAATAAAAACTTTGCGTCATTGTGTCTCTGCGTTTAAGCTTTTTTTAATGGACTATTGTAATCGGGACAACTTTTCAAAACTCATCTCATGCAATCCGGAAACGACCAGATGAGCATTTCCAAGTATTTCGGGGGTTCCAATACCCACACATTTCATTCCTCCGGCCAGGGCAGCTTCCACTCCGGCCTCTGCATCTTCGAACACCACACATTCATTTGGAGAAACGCCCAATGCTTCTGCACCTTTAAGGAATACTTCCGGGTCGGGTTTGGCTTTACTTACTTTGGTTCCGTCAATTACTGCATCAAACCAGTCGGTCAGTTGCAACCGGTCTAATATGGTCATAGCATTTTTGCTGGCTGAACCAAGGGCAATTTTAATATTGTGTTTTTTGAGTTCCTTGATGAATTCAGTAGAGCCCGGAAGTATTTCGTTGGGTTCCATTTTAGTAATAAAGGAACGATAATGTTCATTTTTCCGGGTGGCCAGTTCTTCCTTTTTCTCCCGGGGGAAATCAATTCCTCCAATTTCCAGCAGAATATCCATCGACCTCATGCGGCTTACACCTTTGAGACGTTCGTTGTCCTTTTCGGTGAATTCAAATCCCAACTCCTCGGCCAGAGCTTTCCAGGCAATAAAATGATAGCGTGCAGTATCTACAATCACACCGTCCAAATCGAATAAACAAGCTTTTATCATGGCTTAGTTGTCTTTATCTTCAACAAAATAAACTGCACCGGCTGCAATCAACAGGCTGAAACCGGCAATTATCAAGGCATAAATGGCCTGAGAATTAAACAAATGTTTGAGTAAGGGACCACTGGCCAATCCATTTACAATCTGGGGAATTGTAATGAAGAAGTTGAAAAGCCCCATATAAATTCCCATTTTTTTAGCAGGCAGCGCACCTGAAAGAATTGCGTAAGGCATTGAAAGAATACTTGCCCAGGCAATACCGATTCCTATCATGGGAACAATAAGCAGATCCGGATCTTTGACAAAATAGATGGAAATAAGTGCTATGGCACCAATCATGAGTGAAATGGCATGTGTTGTTTTTCGACTGGTTGCTTTGGCAATGAATGGCAGCAGCATGGCGTATAATGCCGCTACCCCGTTGTACACCCCGAATAGCACACCTACCCAGTTTCCTGCGTCGTTGTACATTAAAGAACTGGTATCTGATACAGGAAGATTGTAAACATGTTGGGCGATGGCAGGGGTTGTATAAACCCACATTCCGAAAAGTGCCAGCCAGGAGAAGAACTGAACCACTCCCAGTTGCTTCATGGTGCGGGGCATTGCCGCAAAGTCTTTCATTATCTGGACAAAGCCATTCTCTTTTTTGATGATTTCGGTTGCCGGATTTACTTCTTCTCCTTCACCGGTATATTCTTCCAGTTCTTTGGGCGAATATTCCTTGGTGGTTACCACTGTCCAGATGATGGTGATAATTAAAACTGCAGCACCAATATAAAAGGAGAAAATCACGTTGTCGGGCACACTTCCGGCAGGGGCTGTCTTTGAAATATTAAACCACTCGGCCAGAGCGTAGGTAATCCAGGAACCTACCACTGCACCAATTCCAATAAGGGTTGATTGTACTGAGAATCCCAGCGTTCGTTGATCAAGCGGCAGCTTGTCCGCCACCAGAGCCCTGAATGGTTCCATTGAGATGTTGATAGAAGCATCCATGATCATTAACATACCTGCGCCTACAAACATGGGTGGAATGATAGCTGCCAGAATTTCTGCATTGGGCATGAAGATGAGTGCCAGAGCGGCAAAAATGGCCCCAAATAAAAAATAGGGTCGCCGGCGTCCCAGTTTGGTCCAGGTGCGGTCGCTGTAATGGCCCACAATGGGTTGAATGAGCATTCCTGTTATAGGAGCGGCCAGCCAAAACCAACCAAGGTGCTCTATGTCGGCACCAAAAGTTTGTAATATACGACTGGCATTGGCATTTTGGAGTGCGAATCCAAACTGGATTCCCAGAAAGCCAATGCTCATATTCCATATCTGGGCTTTTGATAATCGAGGTAACTTCTTCATGTTTCGCTTTTTCCTTTTTTATCAGTCTAAGACTGCTCTTTTGCATCGTGACAATGACCTCTGTATTTGCAGATGTCATGAATCACAGATTTCCCGAATGTTTGACAGCGCAGGGGCCATTGATGGCTCAACGATGACTTTCGTGGAAAATCAGAATAATTAAGAATTATTTTGGAAAAGAAAGATGTGCAATATGGCTGCATCAAAAAATAGCTGCTGTTACTGATGATTGGTTAGTTGATTCCCGGAAGTTACGGAAAATCAGCAAAAGCCATATATAAAATTGCACCCGTTTGGCACATTCGGTTTTGTTGAATTGCCTTTCAGAGGATGTGGAAGAGATGTTTCAAGAACTCTCATCGAATAGTGGGATTGGGTAAAAATAACTCGACTCCTTAAACTTGTTCTTTTGTCTTTAACTTCTTTGAAAATCAGAAATTCCTGGTGCGTTATTTAATGCTGGCATCCTTATCTATTCATAGATTTCCAAGTTCAAACAAAACAACCTCGTAAAATACAAAGTCAGCTTATTTCATTACAATCCAAAAGAAAAAATCGGTACAATGCAAATGTAGGAATAACTAAGGTTTATTTGCAAAGAATTTTATGTTTAAATTCTGCCCATAATGGCTAAAGTGTCTGTAAATGACTTATTTCAATCGTTTGCGGTGTTTGTTGAAATAAAATATTTACACTGATTGCATCCTTTCGCAAACGATTTCGGAAATTCGTTTTTGATTCTGATTTCGAACGTTAAGAAAAAAAATCAGGTGGATTGACGCTGTTTAAGCGTTGGAGTCAGAACTTTGGTTGAGAAATTAATTTCAATGCCCGGATTTTCCAGTCTTTGAAGAAGAAGGCGCATTGCTTCACGACCTGTTTCATAGCCTTTTTGCTCTACCGTGCTAAGAGGCGGATAGGCGATGTCGGCGTTGGGGCCATCACCAAAACCGATAACTTTAATCTGATCGGGTATTTTAATGCCTTCGGACTGAAGCGCCTGCATGGTCGCAATTGCTGTGCTGTCATTAACAGCAAAAATTCCGTCAATATGTTTCTGTTCAATGAGTTTCATCAGGTGTTGCTGAAGGCTGAAAACATACTCACGTGTATCACACTTCACAATTAAATCTTCGTCCGCCTTGATGCCATGATCTTCCAATGCTTTCAGATAGCCCTCTTTTCGCCTGCTTCCAATGACCAAATGCTGTGGAGCTGCAAGATGTAAAATATTTTTGCACCCTCTCTCGATGAGGTGACTGGTAGCTATTTGGGCACCTTGAAAGTCGTCGGTTATCACCCGGTCGGTTTTTATCTCTTCCACAATACGGTCGAAAAATACCATGGGGATTCCGTTGTCATAAGCATTGCGGAGGTGATTGTAGTCGCGGGTAGTTTTACTTACGGAAACCAGAATTCCATCCACCCGATGGTCGATGAGTGCCTGTGTGTCAATTACTTCTCGTTGGTAATTTTCGTTCGATTGACAAATCATAACATTGTACCCCTCTCCATAAGCCAAATCTTCGATGCCACTGATGACTGAAGAAAAAAAGTGATGAACGATTTCGGGAATAATTAGCCCGATGGTATTGGTTTTTTGTCTTCTAAGGCTTAGTGCCAGTGCATTAGGACGATAATTAACTTTCTCGGCAAAAGTTTTCACGAGCTTTTTGGTCTCCTCGTTGATGTCGGGATGATCTTTTAATGCCCGGGAAACTGTGGAGGGGGATAGTTCCAGAATACGGGCAATATCTTTTAATGTAACGTGATTCGATTTCATATATATTATAATGTGTCACATTGATTGAGAACGGTCATACATCCGTTGCTTTAAATTTGTATAAATATATATAAAAATAGAGACTTTTCTTCCAATTCCTTATCGAAACCTCTTCTTCTGCCTGTTTGCCTTAATGATGGAATTACGTTTAAAAGGATGTCGAAGTCCTTTTATGGCTTTTTTTGGTTTTATGTGTCGATATATACTTTTTTTACTTTTCTGAGATGGTTTTTCTGCGTTTATGGAGATTAAATGCCTGATAAATATGGTTTTTGGAGATATTTTTAATCTCCGAAAACGTTTGCGATGATTCTGGAAACATGTTGTGCAACAGGTCCATTTCTCGCAAACGATACCGCAAACGTTTGCGGTATCGTTTGCGACGATTTTAGTGTGAAAAGGCGAGAATCAATGTTAACAAATGTTTACGAAGGGGTGTTTTATTCCTAAATTTGTTGTGAAAAGTAAAGATAAAGATCTGGAAGCAGGTTTTGGAATCATAACGATGTTTCATTTTCCTTCTTCAATATAAAGAGGTTGATTCTTGAAGAAAAAATCCGGTACACAAAAGACTGTATATCAGTTACGGTCTTCTCACAAAAATGTTTAATCAAGTTTATTTTAAATCAAGGTTTTATGAAAAAACAGTTTAGTTTTTACAAAATCCTGTTTCTCTTTTTAGGGCTTGGCTTTTTCCTAAGTGCCTCTGCCCAGGAGATGACAGTGACAGGAACGGTTACGGATGCCGAAACAGGCGAGCCGTTGCCGGGTGTGACTGTAGTAATAAAAGGTACTCAGCAGGGTGCTATTACCCAGGTGGACGGTACTTATTCAGTTCAGGCCCCTGAAGATGCTGTTTTGGCATTTTCATTTATAGGTTTTAATACCAGTGAAGTACCGGTAGCCGGACAAACTCAAATAAATGTTTCACTCGAACCTGCAGTTTTAGGGCTTGATGAGGTTGTAGTAATTGGTTATGGTTCTGTTAAGAAGGAGGATGCAACCGGCTCTGTTGGAGTTGTGAGTGCTGACGATTTTAACAAGGGAGCAATAACTTCTGCACAGGATTTATTGGTGGGGAAAAGTGCAGGTGTGGTAATTACCCCAAGTGGTGGCGCCCCGGGAGGTGGCTCAACCATACGGATTCGTGGAGGTTCTTCACTCAATGCTTCAAACGACCCCTTAATTATTATTGATGGGATTCCGCTCGACAATAATGATGTAGATGGTAGTAGTAACTTTTTGTCGGTGGTAAATCCCAACGACATTGAAACCTTTACTGTATTAAAGGATGCTTCAGCAACCGCAATTTATGGTTCCAGAGCCTCCAATGGTGTTATTTTGATCACCACCAAAAAAGGTAAGGCGAATGCGCCTATGAGAATTAACTATAGTGTTAATACCTCTGTTTCCAGTCCTATTGAATATGTTGATGTTTTTTCAGGAGATGAAATTCGTCAGATAGCTTCAGAGAACGAGGAGTTGTATGGTGTTAGCAACCTTAACAAATTGGGAAGCTACAATACAAACTGGCAGGAGGAAATATTCCAGAATGCGCTTACTCATGACCATAATCTAAGTGTTTCAGGGGCATATAAAACATTACCTTATCGTGTTTCTGTAGGATATACCAATGAAGAGGGTATTCTGAAAAATACAGATATGGAGCGTTTTACCGGAGCCATCAATTTGAATCCCACTTTGTTGAATGACAATTTGAAGCTTAATATCAACGTTAAAGGGATGATGACTGATCATAACTTCGGTGATGATGGAGCTATTGGTTCTGCAGTAAATATGGACCCAACGCAGCCTATTATGGATGGGAACCCAGCAACAGGTGGTTATTTTCAGTGGCAGACTTATGGTGCCAATCTGGGAACTCCTAACCCTGTAGAACAGGCAATGGAAATAGATAATAAATCTACAGTGAAGCGCCTGATGGCAAATGTCCAGGCCGATTACGCTATGCCGTTTCTTCCTGAATTGCATGCCAATTTGAACTTGGCAACAGATCGTACCGAAAGCGAAGGACACAATAATCGTCCCATCACAACCAATACTCAGCTCGATGGCACATTTACAGGAAAGGTGAATAATTACAGTGCTCAGAATACCAATGATCTTCTTGACTTCTACCTGAACTACAACAATAATTTTGGTGAGGCTCATGGACTGGATCTTACTGCAGGTTATTCATGGCAACATTTCCAGCGTGAAAGCGATAGTTTTACCAGAGGACTTATTCCTCAAGGCGAAGAAGGTTATGTGATTCCTGTGAGCAGCGATATGATTACAGAGAACTATCTTGTTTCTTTCTTTGGACGGATGAATTATACACTGATGGATAAGTACCTGTTGACGGCTACTTTCCGAAATGATGGTTCTTCTCGTTTTCTGGGTGATAATCAGTGGGGCCTTTTCCCATCAGCAGCTTTTGCATGGAAAATTAATCAGGAATCATTTCTGGATGGTTTTGACGCTCTTTCCGAATTAAAACTTCGCGTAAGCTGGGGTGTTACCGGGCAACAGGATATTGGTAGTGATTATCAGATCGG
>NZ_JADQBH010000269.1 GCF_016278715.1 Marinilabilia sp.
TTGAGCTGGCCAGAAGCTTGGGGGTTGAGCTCAGTGAAGCACGGGATCTCTTCCTGGAAATGAATGCAAAACTACGCACACGCCAAATCTCTTCATTCCAGCCATCTGTTTTTTATAAGCAAATGGCGTCAGAACAATATGGAATATTTCAGGAAAAACTTTTCAAATTCAAAGGCTTTTACGGTCAGCGACGGATTGTTCGGAAATACGAATATGAAACAGGAGCCAATGTACTGGGCTATGTAGGTGAAATCAACGAGGCTCATTTAAAAAAACAACCTTATTACACACAAGGCGACTATTGGGGTATTAGCGGAGTGGAAAAAATCTATGAAGCACCTCTTCGTGGTGAAAAAGGAGCCCGATATGTTTTGGTGGATGTTCATGGACGACAAAAAGGACCATTCAGAGACGGAAACCATGATGTTCCAGCCGTTTCGGGGAAAGACCTCACACTGACACTTGATCATCAACTTCAGCTATACGGTGAAAAGCTGATGCAAAACAAAGTAGGCAGTATCGTTGCCATTGAACCCTCCACAGGAGAGATTCTGGCAATGGTGTCCTCTCCCTCGTACGATCCCTCATTGCTCATTGGGCGAAAGAGAAATGAAAATTTCCCGAGGCTTGCCACCGACACGCTTTATCCCCTCTTTAACCGGCCCCTGCAATCTGGGTATCCTCCGGGTTCCACCTTTAAAACCCTCATGGCCCTGATTGGATTGCAGGAAGGCGTTATCACCCCCGAATCCCGCTTTGGCTGCCAGATGGGGTATCATACACGCGCCTTATCGGTTGGGTGTCATTCGCATCCCAGTCCGCTGGATTTGCGAGCCTCCATACAAATGTCGTGCAACGCATACTACTGTAATGTATTCCGAAATGTGCTGGACAATCCGGAATACGGTTCTCCCAAAAAAGGGCTTGACGTTTGGAAAGATTACCTGGTAAAGTTCGGCTTTGGATACAGGCTGGGAACTGATTTAAGCAACGAAGGAAGAGGCCTTGTTCCCAACAGCAACTATTACGATCAGATATACTCAGGTAGCTGGGCTTCACTCACGGTAATCTCCCTGGCAATAGGGCAGGGTGAATTACTGACTACTCCTATACAGATGGCCAATATGACTGCCGCAATTGCCAATCGGGGACATTGGTACATTCCTCATGTGGCCCGGGAAATCGAGAACGACACCATACCTTCAAAATTTAAGGAGCCCCATTATGTGGGTGTCGACTCCGCAAACTTTATCCCTGTTGTGGACGGAATGGAACAAGCCATCTGGGGTGGCGCCGGAAGTACCGCACGCATAGCTCAAATTCCCGGCATTACCATCTGCGGAAAAACAGGAACAGCCGAAAACCCGCATGGTGACGACCACAGTATCTTTATTGCTTTTGCGCCCAAAGACAACCCCCAGATTGCGGTGGCCACTTATGTGGAGAACGGATCCTTTGGATCGACTTACGGTGCGCCAATTTCCAGTCTGATAATAGAGAAATACCTGAATAAAGAGATACATCGCACCAGAAAATGGATTGAACAAAGAATGTTGGATGCAGACCTGATAAATAAGGATGAGAGTAACGATTAGAACATACAAAAACATTGACTGGCTGACTGTTAGCATTTACGCCATACTTGTTGCTTTTGGCTGGGTAAATATTTATGCCGCCAATTTCGACCCGGAAACAATTTCCGGAATAACTCTGTCTTCCGAACCGGGCAAGCAGCTAATATGGATTGGGCTGGCCGTTTTAATGATAGGAGTTCTTTTTCTTATCGACAGTAAATTTTTTGTGGAATTTGCCTACATCTTCTTTGGCATTTCCATACTTCTGTTAATATTGGCCCTTCTGTTTGGACTGGAAATTAACGGAGCCAAAGCATGGTTCAAAATAGGATCCATCAGGCTTCAACCGGCAGAGGTTACAAAAGTAGCAGCCAGTCTGGCTCTAGCCAGGGTAATGAGTCGATTCAATTTCAAAATGTCCCGGCTGCGTTATATTCTGAAGATGGGTGCAATCGTTTTTATTCCGGCAACCATCATCCTTTTACAAAACGATACAGGTTCTGCCCTGGTTTATTCCGCCTTTTTCCTGGTTTTTTTCCGCGAAGGAATGTCCCCGGTTGTTCTGCTTTTGGGAGTCCTTGCAGCAATTCTCTTTACCGCTTCATTGCTCTATCCCACTGAAATTCTACTATTGGGAATTTTCCTGCTTTTTGCAGGGTACATCTACCTGTCGAGGCAAAAAAGACTCGCAGTTGTCACTGTTTGGCTGGCAGCAGGTGGTTTTCTGGTTATTTTTGGTTTAGGCGAAATCACGAACTGGTTCACAGGATTCATCATTCCCATGATAGCCGGAATTGCCACTTCAAGCACATACCTGGTTTTCAAAGTCTTAATTAAGAGAATGCCGCAAATTGGCGTTGCGCTTATAATCCTTTGGGGAATGATGGGATACACCTATTCTACCAATTATTTCTTCGACTCTGTATTATCCGAATATCAACGAAACCGCATCCTTGTTATGCTCAATTTGGAGCATGACCCTCAAGGCATAGGATACAATGTCAACCAATCAAAAATAGCCATTGGTTCGGGCGGATTTTATGGCAAAGGATTTTTGCAGGGCACCCAGACCAAATTCGATTTTGTGCCAGAACAAACAACCGACTTTATATTCTGCACAGTGGGCGAAGAATGGGGTTTTATAGGAACCACTTTTGTGGTATTGCTGTTTCTGCTTCTTCTTCTGAGGATTATTTTCCTTGCAGAGCGACAACATTCCGATTTCAGCCGGATATATGGCTACAGTGTAGCTGCCATATTCTTTATGCACATTGCCATCAACATCGGGATGACCATCGGGCTGGCTCCGGTAATCGGCATTCCACTGCCGTTTTTCAGCTACGGAGGCTCGTCATTCTGGGGCTTTACCATCCTTTTGTTCATTTTCCTGAAACTGGACACCAACCGGGCTGAGCTAATTCGGTAATATTCTGTCAATCGGGGTTTAGAAAAACCGATGTCCGGACCACTCTCTGTCGGATGAATGGCCCTTTGAGGGTTTAACCACAGAGGGCACGGAGGGACACAGAGGTTGCTACGCAACAGGGGTATTACACAGAGTTTCACTGAGGAGGCACAGAGGAGCACAGAGCTAGTTTTAAACTTTTCTTATATGTCTGATATGGTTCAATCCGCGGATGCAACAGATTTTTGTCTTAGTGTAAATGCGAGGGGCAGAAAAACGGGCTGAAAGCCCAATTGACCAAAGCCCGGGGCAACGTCCCGGGTAAAAAGTTCAGGTCATTATTTGCGCCCTGAAAGGGCAGGTAGCAGTTTGAAAACAGGATACGCAGGGTTGCTCCGCAGAGGGGTTTAACCACAGAGGGCACGGAGGGACACAGAGGTTGCTACGCAACAGGGGTA
>NZ_JADQBH010000054.1 GCF_016278715.1 Marinilabilia sp.
AATTCTTTCTGTGTGGTGATCAAGGATGCAGGTGATGATGCGGACGTGATTCACGGTCACGAGATTGGCTGTGAGCTGGCTTTTAGTTCAAAGCCGGGAGTCTCCTTTTTGCAGGGTAAAGGCGTCGGTAAGGTAACATTGCCGGGTTTACAAGTGCCGGTAGGAAATCCCGCAATTAATCCGGTGCCCCGTCAGATGGTGACCAAAATGTTGGAACAGCTGGCAAAAGAGTATGATTTGGAGACCGGGTTTGAGGTGAGAGCTTTTGTCCTGGATGGAGAAATGCTGGCCGCGAAAACCTTTAATCCC
This sequence comes from Marinilabilia sp., assembly GCF_016278715.1. Taxonomy (GTDB): domain Bacteria; phylum Bacteroidota; class Bacteroidia; order Bacteroidales; family Marinilabiliaceae; genus Marinilabilia. The sequence goes on from NZ_JADQBH010000054.1 coordinate 310, forward strand.
AGAGTCGGAGTGGAAGGGGGTATCTCAATTATTGGAACTTCAGGGCGGGTAATTCCCTTCTCATCCGAGGCTTTTCTTGCCAGTATTCGTCCTCAATTATCCGTATCTGTCCAAACCGGATACGGCGAAGTCGTATTGACTTCAGGAAAGCGCAGCGAAAACCTGATCCGTTCTGAATTTCCTCATCTTCCCAACACCGCTTTTGTTCATTTTGGCAACCTGATTGGAGATGCCATTAAACTGGCGGTTGAAGAGAAGGCAAACAGAATCACCCTGGCCTTGATGTTTGCGAAAAGTACCAAACTGGCTTCCGGGCACCTGAATACCCATAGTAGAGAGTGTAGCTTTGATCTGGTATTTTTGGCAAATATTGCCCGGGATTGTGGATGTGCGGACTGTGTGGTAGAGAAGATTAAATCAGCAAAAATGGCCAATGCTATTTTGGATGTTATTCCGTTTGAAGAATCAAATCATTTTTATCAAACCATTGCCAAAAAATGTTTTGAGGTTTGCAGCCAGTTAGTTCCAAATAATGTTGCTTTTAGTTTTCTGATGCTCTCAGGAAAGGGAGGTAAGATTGAAATAGGTGGCCGACCTGATTCAGATCATTAATTGTACTTTCGCAAGGATAAGTTCTTTAATTCTTTTATTTTTGCACCAATAAAAATGTAATTCAAAAAAGAATGGCTTCACAATTTGTTCCCACACAGTATTTGCTGCAATCGGTTAAAACAGGAAATGAATTTATTGACAAGGGTTGGACTCTTGATGCTCCCGGAGAAACAGAACCTTCCCTGATTCGTGCTGTCTATGAGGAAGTACAGCTAAATTTGAAAGATGAATCCTTTGGATTGTTTAAATTCTCCGACTGGCTTCCGGTGAATCACATGTTGCAAGGTTCAGCAGCTCCTGTAACCTACAAGAGTGAAGGGCTCGCCAGGCGCCTGGGACTGAATAATCTCTATATTACTTTTAGTGGTTACTGGCCCGAAAAAGGGGCGTTTATGCCTACCTGTTCATTTAAAGAGACGGAGGCTTATTCTGTTGGCGGACGACTTACTTCCGATTGTAAGGGTGTTTTGGTAGTTGCATCTGCAGGTAATACAGCTCGTGCATTTGCCAGGGTGTGTTCTGATAATGATATTAAGCTTCTTCTGTGTGTGCCTGAGGACAATTTGAGTGCCATGTGGTTCGATAAACCCATAAAAGATAATGTTAAGCTGGTCAGTACCCGTTCGGGAAGTGATTATTTTGATGCCATTCATCTGTCTAATATGATTTGCGGCCTTCCCGGCTTTTTTGCCGAAGGAGGTGCTAAAAATGTGGCTCGCCGCGATGGTATGGGAACCACCATGCTTTCTGCAGTAACTTTTATCGGTCGCATTCCTGACCATTATTTCCAGGCAGTGGGAAGCGGAACCGGCGCTATTGCTGCCTGGGAGGCCAATCAACGGCTTATTGTTGATGGACGTTTCGGAACCAGCGTTATGAAGCTTAGGGTTTCTCAGAACGCTCCTTTTACCCCCATTTATGATGCGTGGAAAGCAGATTCCCGTGAAATGCTCGAATTTGATTCCGATGAGGCCCGTAAGCAGGTGGAAGAGATGGATGCTAAGGTGCTGTCCAACCGCAAACCTCCATATCCTGTTCTTGGTGGGTTGTACGATGCTTTGAAGGATACTTCGGGTGAGGTTCTTGTGGCTACCAATGAGGAGGGCCGTAAAGCGGCCGAACTGTTTCAGCAACTGGAAGGATGTGACATTCATCCTGCTGCCGCTATTGCTACCGCCTCACTCATTAATGAGGTGGAAAAAGGGACTGTGCCCCAGGATGATATCGTGATTCTCAATATAACAGGTGGAGGTGAAGAACTCTTTAAAAGTGAAAAAGAGGTTGACTTCCTGAAACCCGACCATGTTTTTGATATTACTCCGGATATTGAGGATGTTAAGATGGTTCTTAGTAAGTTGTTTTAGATTGTATTAAAAAACGTCAGTGGCGGATAAAGAAAACTAAGCTACTTATTTTTTTCCGCCAATATATTCATTGTGAGGGGGGATTTCTGGCATTGCCGGGAATCAACCCTCTTACTGTTTTGTCCCTGATTGAAATGGTTCATTGCGAGCAACTACCTTAGGAAAATTGAGATACAATGCGTTTATGACAGAAGGGGTATGTCCCTGTAAGGGGCAAATTTGAATAACCCCGGGTGCAACTCGGGCTAGTTGTCCAAAAGAACCGGGTTTCAGGATGGGGGTCAACTATTAATTTGCTGATGTTTTGCTTGTTATAAAGCTCTGTTGTTGAAAGTGTAACGAAGCAATCTCTTCTCAATGTTTTATTTCATCACTCAGTACACACTTCTTTTTAGTTCTTTTCTGTAAAAAAATGCTAATTTTATACTTCATGAGTGTAAGTAGCACAACAACTAATAAATCCTTATTTTAGCAATGAGCAACAAACTTTATTTTAACACCGTTCTGAATATACAGACAAGACGGTTGTTTTCGCTGACGGCCATTTTGATTCTTGGTTTTTGCAGCACTTCAACCTTTGCACAATCTGCTTTTCCGTTCCAAAATCCGGAACTGGACATTGAATCCCGTGTGGATGATTTGCTTTCGCGTATGACTTTGGATGAAAAGGTATCGGCTTTAAGTACCGATCCTTCAATTCCGAGATTGGGCATAAAAGGTGCTCCGCATATCGAAGGTTATCATGGCGTGGCCATGGGCGGACCGGCAAACTGGGCACCCAAAGGTGATGAACGTGTACCTACTACGCAGTTTCCGCAGGCTTATGGGATGGGTGCTACCTGGAATCCCGAACTCATTAAAGAAGCCGGAGAGATAGAAAGTATTGAAGCCCGGTACATTTTTCAAAACCCTGAGATTTCCAAAGGCGGACTGGTGGTTCGGGCACCAAATGCCGACCTGGGGCGCGACCCACGGTGGGGGAGAACTGAAGAGGTCTTCGGGGAAGATCCGTTTCTGGTGGGCACCTTGTCAACGGCTTTTACCAAAGGCCTTCAGGGAGATGATGAAAAATACTGGCGTACTGCCTCTCTGCTAAAACATTTTCTGGCCAACAGCAATGAAAATACACGTGACAGTTCTTCGT
>NZ_JADQBH010000082.1 GCF_016278715.1 Marinilabilia sp.
TCCATTTTGAACAGACTGAAATGGTTATTATTTGTTTTTCTCAATGGTAAGAAGAACCTCTTCGAAACATCCAAACCCATCTATGCACGTGTCCCAGCCCCAGCGGGGCGACAGTTTGGTGGCATTTAACAATCAAGGCCCCAGGAACCATTGAGGGAGTTTCCAAAAACCCTGACATTTTTCATTCCGATTGTTTTATTCTATGGTTAGATTTGTGTAAACATCAATTTGTTACACCTAAAAACCAAGTGCTATGCCAAAAGGAGTATTTCAGGTTCCCCCTGCTAAGAATGAGCCAATACTGAGTTATGCCCCCGGAACACCTGAACGTGCTGAATTGAAAAAACAGCTGGAAGCCTACCGGGCTGTTGAGATGGACATACCCATGATTATTGGGGGAGAAGAAATCAGAACAGGAAAAAAAATATCCATTCATCCACCACATGAACTCAAACACAGCCTGGGCCATTACCACCAGGGAGACGAAGCCCACGTGCATCAGGCTATTGACGCAGCGTTAAAAGCCCGATCCAAATGGGCCGGGTTGAGTTGGGAGCACCGTGCATCCATATTTCTTAAAGCGGCCGACCTCCTGGCGGGGCCGTATCGTCAGAAAATCAATGCGGCCACCATGTTGGGCCAGTCAAAGAGCGCATTTCAGGCTGAAATAGACAGCGCTTGTGAGTTTGCCGACTTTTTGCGTTTCAATGTGCAATACATGACCCAGATTTACCGCGATCAGCCCACCTCCGCAAAAGACATCTGGAACCGGGTAGAATACCGGCCTCTGGAAGGGTTTGTATTTGCCCTCACTCCGTTCAACTTCACCTCCATAGCAGGAAATCTGCCTTCGGCCCCGGCCATGATGGGCAACGTAGTCGTTTGGAAACCCTCCAAGACAGCCATCTATTCAGCCCACATCATCATGGAAATATTCCAGGAAGCCGGCTTGCCAGACGGAGTCATAAACCTGATTTTTGCCAGCGGTCCGGTGGTGGCGCGTGAGGTTTTTGACCATCCCGATTTTGCAGGGTTCCACTTTACCGGTTCCACTGAAGTATTTCAATCGATCTGGAAAACCATCGGAGAAAACATTCATCGCTACAGAACCTATCCCCGTATCGTAGGGGAAACAGGCGGAAAAGACTTTATTATAGCCCATAAATCATGCAATGCCCGGGAAGTAGCCACTGCCATCGTGCGTGGCGCATTCGAATATCAGGGACAAAAATGTTCTGCTGCATCACGGGCCTACATGCCTGCAAGTCGCTGGGAAGAAATCAATAAAGAAGTCCAGAAGCAGTTGTCAGAACTTAAAATGGGCCCTCCCGAGGACTTCAGTAACTTCATGAATGCGGTGATTGATGAAGCATCTTTTGACAAACTGGAATCCGTCATCAAGGAAGCAGAACAACATCCTGAAGCAAAAATCATAGCCGGTGGCGGATGTGACAAATCAGTGGGTTATTATATTGAGCCTACTATTATTCAAACTACAAATCCGCATTACCGAACCATGCAGGAAGAGTTGTTTGGCCCAATTCTCACCATCTATGTTTATGATGATTTGAAATACGACGAGACACTCGACATACTGGATAAGACCTCCATTTACGCGCTGACCGGTGCTGTTTTTGCAAAAGACAGATACATCATCGAAAAAACGGCTAAACGCCTGACCAATGCAGCAGGGAATTTCTACATAAATGATAAACCCACCGGAGCAGTGGTAGGTCAGCAGCCATTTGGAGGTGCCCGGGGATCCGGAACCAACGACAAAGCAGGATCATTAATCAATATGATGCGATGGGTTTCCCCCCGAACCATCAAAGAAAATTTCGTTCCGCCCAGGGATTTTAAATATCCCTATATGACCGAAGATTAATCAGCAAACAGGAAAATATCATCTTCCATGCATACGCGGGGCTGTTCAGTTTAAGAACAGTCCCGCTTTTGTAAACCTGAATCGTAAGAACATTGGAAAATCATTCGAAATACTTACATTTGTATTGAACCAATAAGGTCAGGAAAATGGGTCTCAAAGACATTTTTAGGCTGAGCATTCCCTTATTACGTAATCGCTACGTAATTACGTTTCTGGCATTTATAATCTGGGTCGGTTTTTTTGACCAGAACAATTTGGTGGAACGCCATGAACTCTCAAGGCGAATCGAAGAACTGGAAAAACAAAAAATTCACTATCAGAATGAAATTGTGAATAACACCCGGAGAATAGAGGAGTTACAGAGCAACCCGGATAATCTGGAGAAATTTGCCCGCGAACAATACCTCATGAAGAAACCGGATGAGGATATTTTTGTGGTCATTGAAAAGTAGTAAACTATGGGATTTTACCGTTTGTTGAGCGGATTGTATTATGCCGGCATGGTGCTTATTCTCGCCGGCATTGTGATGAATATTACCGAAATGCCATCTGCTGTATGGGTATTTGCCGTCGGGTTGATTCCAGTTCTGGGAGTAAGAATTTTTAATTATGTAATTGCTCCTGCCCATCGAAAAAGAATCAACGGCATCTTAATGCTAAGCGCTGTATTTCTGACAATTGCCATTGCCTTTATCTTTTACAAAAAGGATTACTGGATTCTTTTTATTGCCATTTCGGCTGTTCTGGATGGGTATGTCAGCTTCAGGAAAATTGTCTGATAATCATTTCCACGACTTTTACCCCCAAAATAAACACATAACTTTTTTATATTTTAACAATACAGTTATATTTGTCCTCATCAATAAAAAATTAAACATTCATTTTCTGAGATATGAAAAATCTATCACTCATTATTAATGCAGTTCTGCTTGTTGCCGTAGTTGCATTGTTTATTATTGTTTTCTCCAATGGGTCAGAAGAAAAGGAATCAGCTGACCAAAAAGCTCAAAAAGAAGACGTTCAGGACTATCCAATAGCCTATATCAATACTGATTCTTTGCTAATAAACTACGAATACGCACGTTCCCTGAACGAAGAACTGTTGACAGAAGAGGAATCTTCAAGAGCCGATTTCAATGAGAGATTAAGAGTGTTTCAGGACGACATGAGGTCTTTCCAGAGGAAAGTTCAGAACAACGGTTTCCTAAGTCTGGAAAGGGCCCAAAACGAAGAAAGAAGACTCCGTCAGAAGGAACAGGAACTTCAGGAATTGAACAGCCAAATGTCCAACGACCTGATGCGTCAACAAAACAGCATGAACAGAGAACTGAGGGATACCATTACAGGATTTCTGGAAGATTTTACCACAAGACATCCTTACAAATTGGTTTTGAGCAATACCATGGGCGACAACATTCTTTTTGCCAATGATGCTCTGAACATAACTAACGAAGTTGTTGAAGAACTTAACAATCGTTATCAAAATTCCAAAAAAGAAAAATAAAACAGGTCAATAATTGATATGACCAGGAAGAAAGATCCGGCACTTCTTTTAAAGAAGTATCTGGAAAAACATAATCCTCCTTACCGCATTAACAAACCCGTTAATGAAAAAATCGGACTAATTACAGTGGTTCCGGCCTACCGTGAGGATGAACTTATTTTTACCACATTAAAATCATTGTTTTCATGTGAACCTCCATCCTTTCGGGTGGAGGTTATTGTTGTTTTAAACACCGCCGAAGACGAATTGCCGGAAATCATCAGGGAGCAAAAAGTATGCGCCTCAAAGATCCGGAGTTTAGCAGAATCGTCAAAATGTCCGCAGTGGCTTTCCATTTTCACCCTGGAAGCTTACGACCTGAAAAAGAAACATTTCGGAGCCGGACTGGCCCGAAAGACCGGACTGGATGAAGCCATTCGCCGCTTTGCAGCAATCAATTCACCTGAAAAAATCCTTACATGCCTCGACGCCGACAGTCCGGTAGCCACCAATTACTTTACAGCCATTGAGAAATGGTTCAGTAAACCAGAAAACAGTGGAGCCTCTGTCTATTTTGAACACCCCCTTGAAGGTGATACTTTCCCCCCGGAGGTATTTGAAGCCATCACCCTTTATGAGCTACACCTGAGATACTATCTGCTGGCTCTCAAACAAACCGGCTTCCCCTATGCATTTCACACGGTCGGCTCCTGCATGGCATTCAGAGCCATCAATTATGCACGCGTTGGGGGAATGCCTAAAAAACAGGCAGGTGAGGATTTCTATTTTCTACAGAAACTCATTCCTTTGGGAGGATTTGGGGAAATCAATACCACCACCGTTTATCCCTCTCCCCGCCCCTCAGGAAGGGTAATTTTTGGCACTGGAGCAAGTGTAAAGAATCATCTGGATGGAACCCAGAAACAGGGAACAACCTATAACCCACAAGCATTCAGCGACCTCAAAGAATTCTTTTCGCTGGCCCGTGAACTATTCTCCCTGCCCATTGAACAATTTGAAGAGTGGACTTACAAACTAACCGGTCCTTTACGTAGTTTTTTGCTGAATACAGGCTTCGAAAAGGAGCTACTGACCATCCAACAAAACAGCAACAGTGAAAAATCGTTTTTAACCCGCTTTTTTAGCGTTTTTAATGCATTTAAGATTATCAGATACCTCAATTATGCCCACGAGCATTTTTACGCCCGTTCTGCCCTTTTTGAGGCCGCCTTTACCACCCTTGAAGCAACGGGATTTGATCTGTCGGAAATCATCGATGAAAAGGAGCTGTTGCTGGCATTCCGCAGAATTGAAAGGTCGGCTATCATAACACCATGACAATTCCTCATTAAAAAAGGAAATAAAGGTGTCACCCCTCCGGGGCTTTGGTCGCGTTTTACCCGAATAACCCTTCTACCCTACCAAACTGTCGCCCCATCCGGGGCTCTTCCATTTTAAAAAGAAAGAAATTGATATGATTTGTTTTTCACAATGGTAAGAAGATCCTCTTTGGATATCCAAACCCATCTATGCACGTGTCCCAGCCCCAGCGGGGCGACAGTATGGTAGAAAAAGGAATGTAACAATTTTAAAAGATGAGCCCCGTTAGGGGTGACAGAATACGTGTTAATTGAATGTGTCACCCCTGACGGGGCTTGGTTTCCTTTGACCTGAATAACCTTTCTACCAAACTGCCGCCCCATACGGGGCTCTTCCAATTTGAACAGAAAGAAATTGATATGATTTGTTTATCTCCCATCGCAAGGAAAGCCCTTCGGAATATCTGAACCCATCAATGCACGTGTTCCAGCCCCAGCGGGGCGGCAGTTTGGTAGCAAAGGAATGTAATAATATAAAAGAAGAGCCCCGGCAGGGGTGACAGATAATCACGCTACAACTTACTCATCCAACCACATCATGAGATTAGCACCCGGGTTTACCCGGGTGTTTCAATAAAACCGCAGAAAAGAATGAAAGCCGGCTTCAAGCCGGCTTAAACAACACCTAACAATCCAATAATCATCCCGCTAAAGCAGGGTGCTATTATTCTCATACCACAAATATTTTGAAAAATCATTTGCCGAAAATCTTGGGTTGCGGGTCTCAAATTCAAGATTCCCATTCCATTGAACCCTGCACAAATAGAACCCACTGTGAACCTAAAAGATGGACCTTCTGCCTCTTCGGGTGTTTGATTTATTCCGCATCCAGTCATTTCCGGGTTCGGTACAAGGAATGGCACCCCGTGGCGATTCATTAAATCCGGAGGTAGAAAAACGCCAGATAAGTGAAAACTCATTAGCTCCCCCACTGTGCCCGGCAAGGTTTGAAAGAGTCATATCGTAGCTGTAAGCAATTCTTACCTGTCCGATATTGAAACCAAGAATAAAAATCAACGCATCATTATTTGTCAGTCCTTCACTTTCCATTACCGGAATACCCCGGTACCAAAGCCCCAGTTCAAAAGGGTTAACGTACCAATACGTTCCGAGGTCCAGTTGCTGAAAATCCTGCTGCGCCCGGTACATAAAAGCAAGTGTGCCGGCTACTTCATCCTGATTACGGGTTCTGGGCCTGAAACGATATTTTCCCCCGCCATATACGGTGGTACGCATGGGCATGGACGATTCCACATCGGTAAAACCAATATCACTCTTCACCAGGTGATCCACCACGGTTCCCACCCAGAAATCATCACTGTAAATCATTGCAGAAGCCGAAGCATCAATTTTGCGGTAGCTTTCGGCCTCAAAATCGCCAAGAGCACTGGCAAGAATATCCCCTTCGGGACCAATTTGGTCGCCCCAAAGCAACGAAGACGGGTCAATCTTCCGTTCAAAATACTTAAAGTTCAGTCCGGGACGGGCGTAAATATTACGGGTAATGGGAAACTCATAAGCATAAACCAGACCAATATTTTGGGTCACCAACTGACCACTTCCCTGATCGTCACGAACAAAAACAAGTCCCAGGCCACTGTTGTAATCCTCGAAAAAATGATCGGCAGCAAACGACACGGTCTGGTAAGTATTCGGGATACCTGGCCATTGATCTCTGTAGGCTAATGCCACCCGACTACCGCTGGTAAGTCCGGTGAAAGAAGGACTCAGATACACCGGATTGGCATAAACCTGTGAGAACGTTGGATCCTGGGCTTTCGTTTTCACGCTAATGACCAGCAGAAACCAACACAACAGAACAATATATTTTAATCCTCTATTCATTCAACTATCAATTACCAATGATCAATTAGCAATAATCAATTACCAATTTTATCTTACCAACAACACACTTCCTGTTTCACGGAATTCCTCGCCGTTTACAAAGGTACCACTAACTTTCCAGACATAAACCGCCTGTGGTGCCAGTTGTCCTTTGTATAGTCCGTTCCAGCCCTCATCAATGTCTGTCGATTCATAAATCAATTGTCCCCAGCGATTGTAAATCTGTATTTCGTAACTATCAACATCTCTGTATACGGGTCGGAAGAGTATATTTGTTTCACTTGCCTGATGAGAGCTTCCACCATCGGGACGAGGTCTGAATGCATTGGGGAACTTAATGAAACCTTTGGATATAGCAGTCACAGCTCCTTCAATGACAGTGCTGTCCGCACAACCATATTCATTGGTCACATGAAGCATCACATCATAAAGTCCACTTTCAGTATATTCGTGCACCGGATGAGCTTCCGTTGAATGGTTTCCGTCTCCAAAATCCCATAAATAATCCACAGCATCCACCGACAAGTCGAAGAAACGAACCTCATCACCCGGTACATAAACCTCTTCGGGCATAACGCTAAATGCAGCCTCGGGATGATCATGTACCCTGATGATTTTCTGATAGCGACCTTCGATACCATCGGGACCCGGGACCGTTAATGTAACGGAATAGTTTCCTGCCTCTTCAAAAATGTGCTGAGGGTTCTGGTCCCCTGAGAAATTACCATCACCAAAATCCCAATGATAATCCCGGTCCTGAACACCGACTGAATAGTTGGTAAACAACACATCCATAGGCCAGCAACCCTCGTCAATATCAGTTATGAAACCGGCATCTGGTACCGGACGGTATTCAACACTCACATCATCGTAAGAGCTACAACCTTCCACATCAATTACCCAGCGGTAGGTATTTATTCCTTCGCTTAAACCGGTAACCATGGTATTAAAGAATGCAGGATCTTCAAACTCACCTGTACCCCCTACGATGTTCCAACGTGCGTTCAAATCACCCACATTATTGGCATTCAGCATGGCTTCGGGATCGTAAACAACCACATCTTCGCCCGCATAAGCATCCGTTTTATTGCTCTTAATGGTCACTGTGCTCTCTGTGACACAATCATCGTAAGAAATGGTCCATTTATAGACATTATTACCAAAGCCAATATCCCTTACAATAGAGTTATTAGAGTTGGGCGATTCAAAGTCTCCAGCTCCGCTAACCACGGTCCATTTTCCAACAGCATCTTCGGGTGGCATGTTGGCATTCAAAGTGGTATAGTTGTCACAGAATTCCTTGTCGTTTCCGGCATCGCTTTGCGCGGGTACTTTGTTAAAGATCACCACGGTATCACGAGAGAAGCAGCGATTTTCTCCTGTCCCATTCCAGATCTCCCACATCAGGATGTTCTCACCAAAACCAAGATCACGGATAACCGTACTTTCATCGGCATTATTATCAAAAGTTCCATTTCCTGAAACGATGTACCACTCACCCACACCCTGCAAAGGTGGATTGGCATCCAACTGCGACCAGTCCTTACAATCAGCGACATCGGGCCCGGCATTGGCATTGGTTGCCGTATTATTGGTGATAATTATTTCATCAGACAAAGTACATTGTCCCTGAGAGACAGTCCACTTCAGTATATTTCGACCCTGTGCCAGATTTCTAATTTTTGCTCTGGGGTCAACAACATCTGAAATGTTTCCGCCACCTTCAACAATCGACCAGAAACCTTCACCATATTCGGGCGTTGCAGCCATCAGGTCATGATTGGGTTCACAGACGGTCAAATCACTTCCGGCAAATGGTGTAGATGGCAAATTATTAACGATTAGCACATCATCCTCACTGCGACAGATGTCATTTTCAACTACCCAACGGAACACATTATCTCCTTTGGCAATATTGGTAACTGTAGCTTTGGGATTGTTTATGTCGGCACCAGTAATAGTAGCCGATCCTGAAATAATCTCCCAGCGTCCGGTGCCGATTTCGGGTTGTATGGCATCCAGAACAGTCTCATCAGCACAAGCCCGTTGAGTATTTCCGGCATAAGCAGTACTTGGAGAACCATTGGTAATGCTCACTTCCTTAGATGTCTGACATCCCTTATAATTAACAGTCCATCTCAGTCGGTTCACCCCTTTTCGCAGGTTACGAACGGTAGTTCCCGGATCACTGACATCATCAAATGTAGCCTGACTGGTACCTCCGGCAACCGTCCAGGTACCCGTTCCAGGCGCAGCATTGGCTGCCTGCAATACTTCAGTATCGGAACAAACAGTACGATCGTCCCCTACCTCGGGCACAATACTGTTAAAATCCACCTGCACATCATCAAATGATGAACAACCCTCATTCACAATGGTCCAGCGGAACGCATTGGCTCCGAAATTCAATCCATTCACCCAAGTGTTGGGATTATTGGCATCCACAAAATCGCCACTGCCATTTCGCACCGTCCACGTTCCGTTGCCAATCATCGGGGTATTTGCACTAAGCGTTACAATATTGTCACAGGAAGCAAAGTTTCCACCAGCATCGGCATCTGTAGGCATATTGTTGACAATGGTTACAGTAGCCACATCCGGACAATCTCCGTTTTGAACTGTCCAGGTAAGAATATTCTCACCCTGTGCAAGATCCCGAACTGTGGTGTTGGGATTGGATGGATCGTCGAACGAAGCACTTCCGCTGCCACCAATAACGCCCCATGACCCCACCCCGGGAGCAGGGTTGTTCGCCCTCAAAGCAACAGTATCCACACAAATGGGATCCGGATTCAGATACAAAATCTTAGCCTCTTTAAAATCGTTGCGAATAATTACATCGTCCCAGTCGGAACACTGCCCGTTGGTAATAGTCCAGCGGAACTTATTTTCTCCTTGTCCCAGATTGATAACTTCGGCGTCAGGTTCCGTTGGGTTCTGAATTTCCCCTGATCCGGATATACGGCTCCATTCACCGGTGTGACGCGTAGGCAAACTACCAGACAAGGTAACAAAATCATTACAAACCGGTGGTCGCGGGCCACCTGCATAAGCTTCTGACGGTTCGTTATTGGTAATAGTCACTGTATCCTGCTGAGAACAAGACCCTGTAGAGATCACCCATAAGAAACGGTTTACTCCGCCACTAATTCTTCGGGCCATATTGCCATCAAACTCGGCCCCTCCTTCGAGAATACGCCATTCTCCGACTCCATGATTCGGAACATTTGGATCCAGCCTCACACTGTCGGTACACAGTGTCTTATCATCACCTGCATCAGGAGTAGTAGGTGTTCCGTTAATGACGGTAATGGTATCGGTAGAGAAGCACACTTTTTCAACACCCTTTCGGATGCTGTAAACAAATCGGTTCTCACCCTGTGAAAGATTAGTCACTTCAGTTGTTACAGCATTGACATCCGCAATATCGCCACCACCTGAAATAATTGACCACGAAACCGTTCCCATACCGGCATCAGGTTGATTACCTTCCAGAAGGAAAGTCTCATCACAGGTAACACCACCATCTTTAGGTCTGGCGTCATCAGGTTTATTATTGGTAACCACAATTCTATCAGTAGTTGTGGTGGTTCCCGGACCATAAGAAATTGTCCATACAAACTCATTATCACCAGGCCCAAGATCGCGTACCCATGTTTCGGGATCATCATCATCCTCAATTTCACCTGAGCCAAAACTGCCAAGGGTCCATTTTCCAATGGCATTACCCGGATCATTAGCTCCCAATTGAACATCTGGATTACATGTAATGAAATCAGGAACAGTCTCTGCCTGAATAACATCGCCGTTTGTAATAATTACCTCTTCAGATTTGGAACAATCCCCAGAAGTAACCGTCCAGAGGAATACATTGGGCCCCATTTCCAGATCAGTAACCCGGGTAGTTGGGTCTGTATCATCAACAATATTTCCCCCCCCGGAGACTATCGACCAAACACCAGTGGCACCCGAAGGCAACGTCGCACTAAGATTGGTTTCTCCATTTCCACCGTCCAGTTCCTGATCTCCACCTGCAGTAAAGATTCCCACTGCATTTACCTGAACCACCACATCGTCGGAGGAAGTACATCCGGAATTGATGTGTTCCACAGTCCAAACCAACCGGTTGGTTCCCAATCCAAGTTTCACACGTGCATTGGGTTGGGTGTTCGGGTCTTCCCAGGTAACGCTTCCTTCGCCCGGAACCACACTCCAGTAGCCTGAATAACCTGCAGGAGTAGGGTCCGCTGCAAGATTTATGGTAGTGGCACAGGTAACGGTATCTTTACCGGCAAAGGCCTGGACCTGATTATTAATGACTTTCAGATCTGCAGAAGAAGTACAGTTCTGATTTTTGATTGTCCAGCGATAGATATTTTCGCCGTAACCAACTCCGGTAATATCAGTATTGTATTGATTTGGATCATCAAAGCGTCCGCTGCCCTGCACAATAGACCACCGCCCGGACTCATAAGATTCGTGTTGATTACCAGTCAACGTAGTGATAGTACCACAGATGGTCTGTGTTGTTCCCACAGTGGCCTGGGTCGGTGCATGACTTACAATTTCCACTAGATCGCTGCTTTCACAGCCATTTTGGGAGAGTGTCCATCTGAAAGTATTAGTGCCGTTCACCAGATTATCCACAGTGGTATTCCATGCATTTCCATCTGCAAAAATGGCATTTCCATTGGCTGTTCCTTCAGCACTCCATTGGCCGATGGCTCCTGACGGCGGTACTGTTCCATTCAGATGAACGGAGTCGCTACAAGTGGTAAAGCCATCACCGGCGTCTACTTCCAACTGATCATTGTAAATAGTCACTTCATCGGAAGTGGTACAGTTGCCGTTTTTGGAAATGGTCCAGCGCAATACGTTTTCACCCATTGCCAGGTTGGTCACCGAAATATCATGATTGTTTACATCACTGATATCAGCACGACCTTTAATGACCGTCCACTCACCGGTCTGACCTGTTCCTAAAGACGGATCATTGGCAATAAGATTGGTGAAATCCTCACATAAATGTCTCTCTTCATCACCAGAAATTACGGCCTGGTCAGTCTCATCATTCACAACATCTACTTCGCCCCAACTTTCACAACCATTCTGAGTGATCGTCCATCGCAGGGTGTTTGTTCCAGGCCCCAGGTCATAGACAGTAGTTCCGGCCTTAGAGGCATCCACAAAGGTTCCACTACCAGTCTCAACACTCCAGTTGCCTGATGTACCGTTGGGTAAAACCGTACCATACACATCCGTAGAACCATCACAGGAAAGCGATTTCTCCACCTTGGCCTCTGCATATAATTTATTGTTACGGATCACCACTGTATCAGCGTTGTAACAAGAGGTTGTATTGTCTGTCACTTTCCACTCCAGAAAATGATTGCCGGGAGCTATATCGGAAATTGTGGTATTATAGATAGTCGCCCCATTATCAAAAACAATAAAGGAACCATTTATAGAAGTCCATTGTCCGGATTGCCCGGTTGCAGGCTCATTTCCATCCAATCTGGGAGCAGGAATTTCAATACCGCAGATCATTTGATCAATGCCTGCATTTGCCGCCGGATTGGGATTTACTGTAACATTATAAGTAGCTACATTGGTGGACATTCCACAACTGTTGTACGGTGTAGCAGTTATCTGCCCTGCGGTAGCAGTGGTAGAGTTTTCCACATCTACAATGATGCTGGCACTTCCCTGTCCCGACACAATCGTCAGACCTTCAGGAACGGTCCATTGGAACCCGGCCACAGCGGCCACCGGAGGCACAGAGTAACGCACTCCTTTGGCTGTCTGACAAAGTTCGGCTGGGCCATCAATAGCACCAATGGTTGGTGCAGGGCGCACATTAACATACAATCTATTAAGCGGGCCATCAATACAGCTATTGGTTCCCTGAACAGTAATGTAACCGGAAACCGAGGTGGCATCAAACTCAACTTCAATCTCTCGTGTGCCTGCGCCACTAATGATAGTCCCTACGGTTGACGGGACTGTCCATGTATAACTATCAGCATCAGTAATTGCTTCAATACTGTATGTAGCGGTATCAATCTGACAAACCTCTGCATCACCGGAAATTGTACCAGCAGCTTCGGGCACTTTATTGACTGTAATGGTAACCGGAAGACCAGTAACATCAGCAGCACAGCTGTTATTTCCACCATAAGTATCCGTTACTGAAATCAGTGAATATTCGGTAGTGACCAGTGGTGATACATTCAGGCGATAATAGGAATTTCCAGCAACTGTTGTCAAATCACCGCTTTCAACAGCAATAGTTCGTTGGGTAGAATTCGTTCCGTCATCTTCCGCATAAGTTACCTGCCAAGGGCCGCTAGTTGCAGGATCGAAATCTATATCCAAGTAGCTATCGCTGCCACGGCAAATCTCAGGGATTGCCGGAGCTATTAACTCAACCGTCGTTGTTGGATCTACAGTAATGGTAGCATCACCTGAGAAAGTTCCGGTACAATGGCTGTCAGAAACAGAAACCAGTTCATAAGTGGTGGTATCAGCAGGAGTTACTTCAAGAACTTTGTTTGAAGAGGTGATTCCTGATTCAATATAGTTATTGGTTCCATCGGTATAAACAATGATCCATGGAGCAGCACCGGTAAGGTTGACACCTATATTACGGGATTCTCCCGGACAAGCCCGCCCATCACCATAAATGGTGGCCGTAGGAGTTCCATGAACTGTTACGGTAGCAACACCTTCACCTTCCCCTTTACTACAGTTTGTGACAGGTTCCTCCACACTAACCACTTCGTAGGCTACAACACCGGCAGCAGGTACATTATCGGGAGTAAACTGGAAAGGAGATTGATCAACAGTAACCTCAGTACCATCGTTCAATGTGATATCCAGATCACCTTGTGTGGTAAAGTCCCAATTGGAAACAGAAACATTCAATTGAGGAAGCTCTCCCTCACACAACACTTCACTTCCGGGAACAACCGCAAGAGCGACTTTCGCATTTGGTTCAGGGATTGTCAATGCCAGAGTCTGGTAGCAATCATCCTCATTGGTTCCATTGGTAAAGGCACCATCACCATTACCATCATCCCATACTCTTAATGTATAGTTACCTGCAACCAATGAATTGAAGGTATTACTTCCTGTAGTTAATATTTTGCCGGATGTTCCATCAGGCTCTATCAACTCAAGCTGATAATTTCCACCAGCTCCACCCTCCGGAGTTCCACCTGAGATGGTTACCGTAATAGAACCGTCATTACCGCCGGTACAGGTAACCGCAGTTATATTATTGACAGCAACATTCAACTGCGGAGGTTGTGAAATGGTAATATCGTCATCGACTGTAACACCATTGAAATCTGTCACCTCGATATGATAATTCCCGGGCACAAGCCCATCAAGGTCTATAAAGTCGTCATTATTGTTGTAAATTACATCGGCACCACGGGTTACCACAATATGATAGGTTGCTGAACCGCTGGTCATATCGGGAGTTCCACCGGATACCTGAAAACTTATCTCGCCGTTATCCTCACCGTAGCAGGGGCGCACATCTTTATGCTCCATAAAATCTATAGAGAGAGAATCGCCAGGTTCAGTAACCTGAATATCGATAGAATCAATACATCCGTTTGGTGCATCTGTAACTGTAATTCTAATGGTATCGGCCGACAGTCCCTCGTGGCGATTGGAGGTGCCAGGCAAGGGAGTTGTGGTTCCATCTACGGGATTCACAATTTCCCAGACAAAGCTGTAATTTCCGACCCCACCGGTCACATTCACCTGAATGGCTCCGTTGGAACCACCAGGCACAGTTACAGGCAACATTTCATCCCGCTCAATATTAAGGGGCTGAGCAGGCTGATTAATGGTGTAAGGCCCAAAATTAGCCCCACAACCGGGAATACCA
The DNA here is from genome assembly GCF_016278715.1 of Marinilabilia sp. Taxonomy (GTDB): domain Bacteria; phylum Bacteroidota; class Bacteroidia; order Bacteroidales; family Marinilabiliaceae; genus Marinilabilia. The sequence goes on from NZ_JADQBH010000082.1 coordinate 14,493, forward strand.
TCGGTCACGTTAAGGTAGTAATTACCGGCATCCACATCAATAAGCTGGTTGGTTGTTTGTCCGCTTAAATCACCAGGGCCACTCCATTTATAGTTATAGTTTCCATCTTGCATTCCGCCTTCCACGGTAACCTCAATGCTTCCGGTATTATTACCGTTACACAAAACATCGGTAATATCCACATTCGTTACCTCTATTGGAGCAGATGGCTGCGAAACAACAAACGATTCTTCAAACCGGCAGGTGATACCATAATGTTGCAAACTATCGTCAATGACTTCAACATAATAGGTACCGCCAATAAGATTTGAAATATCTTCCTGATCGGATGAAAAATCTTCCGGACCACGCCAGTCAAAGGAGAAATGTCCTGAACCTCCTGCTGGATTAAGAGAAATGGCTCCGGTAGAATCGCCGTAACAGATAATCGGTGTAATGGATGGATAAAGTTCTATATCATTGGTGATGAGGACAATTACATCCATTGAATCGATACAACCCCTGTCATCTTCATATTCAACGGTATAAGTTCCGCCACTCAGTCCCGACTGGTTTTTATTATTCGGACTAACTGTGGGGTCATCGTTTTCATCCGTCCATGAGAAAGTAAACGGACTTCTGCCACCTGTAACCTTTAATTCTATGGCTCCGTTGTTGGAATCGGGACATGTTTCGGAAGTTACAACAGGGGTTATACTGATGGGTTTGGTAAGAATAACGGTTTTACTGAGTGAACAATTAGCCGGTGAGCCAACATCGGTAAGTGTGATGGTATATTCACCTCCCGGAAGATTTTCTGCCGGTGTAGAACCATCCCATCCGGCAGGTGCACCCGGCCCGGTTAATGTAAATTCATAACTACCTGTACCTCCGTCTACACTTCCAGGAACAATGGCAATTCTGTTATTCCCGGAACAATCCGTATCGGTTGTATCCAATTCAAAAACAAGAGCATCAGGTTCAATAATTTCTATGGTCTCACTTTGCTGACAGTTTGTTATAGCATCGGTTACTTCTACTCTGTAAACACCACCGTCGAGACCGACCTGTTTTCTCGATCCGGGAACAATGCCGGGAGCAGAAGCGGGTGTCCACTCATAATCATAAGTACCGCTGCCACCTGTTACATCCAGCGTAATCTGTCCGTCGGCATTGCCATTGCAGGAAACATCGGTCTTTTCGTATTCTATATCAATATCTGCCGGTTGTGTAATGGTAAATTCTTCTGTTACCCAATAAGGATTAGTACCACCTCCACAATCCTGGTCAGCATGATTATCGTAAATAGTTACTGTGTAAGTCCCGGCAGTAAGTCCGTTCTGATTCTTAACATTTGGATCAGCAGTGGGGTTTCCGGAATCATCTACCCATTCATAGGTATAATCACCACTACCACCTGCTATGGTCAGCACGATGCTGCCATTATCACCGTTGAAACAGGGTACATGAGTAAGATCTGCATCCACCGAAATATCACCAAAAACAGTGATAGATTCATCCTGACTGCAACCAGCCTCGTCAATGACCCGAACTGTGTAGGTTCCGGCTTTTCTTACATTTGAAATGCTTTGTTTATCGGGAGCTTCAGTAAAACTACTACCCAGCGGCCCGTTCCAATAATAATTGAAGTTGTTGAAATCGCCGGTACCATCGTTATTATCCAGATTATCAATAGAAATAGACCGGTTATATGGACTACAATTATCAAGCGAAGGGGAGAGATCAAAAATAATAGGATCAGGCTCTGACACAGTAAACACCCTGGTAACATCGCAGCTGTTGCCATCGGTTACGGTTAGTGTATAGATACCAGGCTCCAGATCGTACAAATTGGGATCAAAACCAAACTCATCACTCATCTGAGTAATGGTGCCGATTCCAGGACCTTGCCACTCATATTGCAGCGGCTGGGAAGGATCGGAAGCACCTGTAACCATAACATTGCGAATGGCCCCATCGTCACCCCCTGCACAGGAGATATCTTTGACGGAAGCGGTGATATTCAGCACATTGTCATTTTCGACAATAAAATCTTTACTGATGGTACAACCACCACGATCAGGATCTGTAATAGTCAGGGTATAAGTACCCGGTGCCAGACCAGACTGATCAAGTGAACTGTCGTCATTACCAAAACCATCGCTGGTTGTCCAGGCAAAGGTGTAACTACTGCTTGCACCTGTTACCTGCACATTGATAATTTCGCCGTCCTGAATGCCGGAGCAAGTGGCATTCACTTCGTTTCCGGAAATTTCGATGTGTTCCAGGGTAAATGTTTCAAATATGGGATTGTCACATGCGGTAGAGGCATCGGCATTATTGTCTCTTACCCGAATTTGATAATCACCGGCAATCAACCCCGTAAAGTTGACTGTAGAAGTACCATCAACAGTTTGTGTCTGAATAACGCTGGTATTGGTATTTAACAGACGGACATGGTAAGAGAAGTCGCCTGCTCCATCAGAGACACCACCGGCAATATCAAAACTAACGGTTCCACTGGTTTCATTACCTACAACTGAACCATCACAGGCGATATCTGAAGTAATATTATTTACGCTCAGCGGAGCTGCTGGTTCATTAATGGTAGCTGTGACAACAGGTGCCTCACAATTATGGTCATCATAGACGGTAATCGTATAAGTATTGGCAGACAGGTCATTAATGGTAAAGATGGGGCCACCACCATTGACAGTTCCAACGCCATAATCCACGATGTACGGGGGCGTTCCTCCGGTAACGTTTACTTCGATACTTCCGGAGTTATCACCATTACAGGTAGTAATATCTTTTGGTGTGGCAGTAACCGATAATGGATCCGGCTCTTCAATTACGAAAGTTTCGGAAGTCTGACTACAACCTGTTGTAGCTATTTCTTTAGCAACTACATAATAACTACCGGGTGCAAGTCCGTCAATGGAAGTTGAGCCATTGCTAATCGTTGCAATGAGAGTCGCCGGTGTACTGGCCTCATACCACTCATAGGTATAGGCAGTATATGGACCATGCCCTCCGGAGATATTAAAGGAAATCTCCCCATCTGCGGCACCGTTACAGGAAATTTGTGAAACAGTTCCTGCAATCACGATGGGATCGGGTTCGCCGATAGTAAAGGTTTCAGAAACGTTGCAGAAACCTGTTCCATCGGTAACAATCAACTCATAATCACCGGCTGAAAGATCGTCTTCGTAACCTGGCCCGTTAGTGGTACCTGATAGGATAGTTCCACTTTCAGGGATAATATTGTAAGCATAAACTCCAGTACTGGTAATATCACCACCTGATACTTCAAAACTAATGGAGGAACCATCCGGTAATCCGCTACAATTGGCATCCTGCAGATTAGTTATTGTCAGCACCAGCGGATCAGGCCCTATAAGATCAATACCTGTAATACTCTCCACTACGCCATTGGCGTCTTCCACCCTGGCGGTATAAACACCAGATACCAGATTTTCATATCGGGCGATGTTGCCTGAAATGGCACCATTGGTTATGGTTGTAGCGGGCTGTCGAATCAGTGTAAAAGTATAATTGTCACTGTTTCCTCCGGTTGCACGCAATTCAATCACACCATTGCCTGCACCGCTGCATGGGCCCGGAGGAGTTTGTTCTTCAATCGTCAGATTAAGCGCTGACCCCGGATCAGTTAAAGGAATGGTTTCATCTACCTGACAGTTATTAGCGTCTGTAACGGTGACTGTATAACTATCCTGCACAAGGCCAGAGATGGAAGCATCTGTTCCATAACTAACGCCTGCAGCATTTTCCCATGCAATGCTGTATGGAGAGGTGCCCCCTGAAATACTGATGGTAATAGTACCATCAGAAGCACCCGGTGCACTTGGATGCACTTCATTTTCAATGGTAATGGCCGGAGCAGTTGCCGGTTCGGAAATAGTATAAATATCCGACCAAAGATCACAAATATTATCATCGAAAACGCGCACACGGTAATCTCCGGCCGGGCGATCAGCCAATGTAGCAGAAATTTCTCCTACCAAAATATCATTCACGCCCCCTTCAACACGATACCACTGGTAAGTATATACCGGCGTTCCACTGGTCATATCGGGAGTACCACCATCGACACTCACTTCAATCAAAGAACCAGTAGCGGTGGTTGCTCCATGACAATCCACATCTTCCAGATTATCCAGATCAATCACCAACGGATCGGGCTGGGTAATCTCAACATTGTCGATGTCTATTTTGGTACAGTAAGGGGCAGCTGTATTAAGGTCGCGCATAGAGACGGCATACAAACCTGTTGCAAGATTGTCAAATACCGGGCTTATTTGCCAGGTAGCACCACCATCAATGCTGTATTCAAAGTTTCCGGCCCGACTGGGCGTTACCTCAAACCTACCATCGTGGCCACCATTGCAGGTGACATTGGTAATATCGACAGCAGGATCGGCAATTGAAAAATTAAAATCCTCAGGCTGTCTAACTGTAATTACATCAACACTGGTTGGATCATTTTCGGTAGCTACCTCACATCCATTGGCATCAACAACGGTGACCATATAGATTCCAAGCCCGGCAGGATCAATGGTTTGGCGATTCGCCAATGTCTCCCATAGTCCTGAAGTTGAATTGTATTTCTCCCATATATAATCATAAGGACCGACACCACCTGTTGCAGTAGCTGTAACACTGCCATCACCAGCATTGTAGCAACTTGCACCCGTTGCTGAAGCATTGACCGATAGCGTGCTTTCATAATTCAAGTCAAACGGTTGCGTAGTAATACTACAAGCATTGGGTTGACCAGTAAAATCTGTCACTACCAAAGTATAAGTTTCAGGTGCCAGATTGGAAATATCCGGATTAGTGGAACTAAAAGTTCCTGAACCGTCAGACCAATTGTATGTATAACTTCCTGAACCACCGGTGACGGTGATATCGATGCTGCCATTGTCTATTCCACTACAAGTAGGTTGTACCACAGTAGCATCAATGGTAATATTTTCAATAGCAAACTCATAAGTAAAGAGACAACCATCAGAGGCTGTGGAGTTGGCATCGAAAACCTCCAGTGTGTAAGTTCCTTCGATCAGGCTGGAAATATTTACCGGAGAAGCTGTTTCAATATTATTGTAATATTCCTGATTATTTTCCTGACGCACAAGGCTTACATCATATCTGAATCCTGCATCATCCACACCACCGGCAACATCAAAATTGAGCCACCCACTGGTCAGATTCTGACATAAAATTCCATAATCCAGATTGCTAACCTCCAATGGGGCAGGCTCCGCAATTTCAACATCCTGAATCTCATCACTACATCCATTGACATCAAAGACTTCAAAATCATAGAAACCAGCAGTGAGTCCTGTGGCAGTGAAATCACCGGTACCATCCCATGAAGTTTCAACTGTACCGTACTTAATGGTGTAAGGCGCAGTACCTCCGGTAACAGAAAAGCGTACGCTTCCTGTGTTGTCGCCATTGCAGGTGGTCACATTATTTTTAACCACCTGAGTCAACACTACTTCAGCGGGCTCATCAATTTCTATTGTTAATGGAGGAACCGGACAAGTGGTTAATGTCTCTTCAGCAGTAACTCTGTAATACCCCGCTTCAAGATTGGTTAAGGTACCGGTAGTTGCAGGGTAAGCAGCCCAGGTACCATTTTTGTCTGCGTCAACTTCCCAAAAATAAGTGAATGAGGTACCTGCAGGACGTCCGTTAATTTTTACCGAAAGCGACCCATTATTGCCATCAAAACAGGTAACATCCTGTTTACCGGTCAAATCAATAGTTAACTCGTTCGGCTGAATGACCGTAAACGCATCTAAATCACTACAGTAGTTTGCATCAGCGACAACGATTTCATAATCATCAGCCGGCAAAGTATTATTTACCAACACAAAATTGCCGGTACCATCGTCAACAACAAATCCACTTATGGCAGGTCCGCTCTGTGGACTGATGGTATAGGAGTAGTAATCATTATCTGGGACAGAAGTATCTGCCGGATTAGAATCTCCCGGTAAAGGAGTTCCCCCCGTAACCTGAATGGTAACCTGACCATTACTGTTTCCATAACAAGTGGCATCATTGTCCTTGGTCACTGTCAGTGCCACAGGATCCGGAACTGTCAGATGAATATTGGTAATTGTTTCCACCACTCCATTATCATCCTCTACCTGAGCATTGTAATAACCAGGTACGAGATTATCGTAATAGGCGAAACCTCCTGAAATGCTGGACGCAGCAATCGTTGTTCCAGGTTGACGAGTTAGTGTGAAGGTATAAGGAGCCTGACCACCAGAGGCGATCAACCTAATTTCTCCATTAACCGCATCATTGCAAGGATGGGGAGAAACAGTTGCCGTATCAAGAGCTAAAGGAGTATTAGGATCTGTAATTGGAATCGTTTGATTTACAGGACAACTATTGCCATCCAATATATTCACCCTATAATTTCCGGCTGGTAAGCCATCAATAACATTAGAATTGTCATCAGGGTGTGTACTGAGATCATCAACCAGAGTACCAGCTCCATCCACTTCTTCCCAATCGAAGGAATAAACACCGGTTCCGCCGGTTACACTAATCTCAATGCTTCCATCATTTCCGCCGGCAGTAGTGACATTAGTTCTATTCTCAACAGTAATAGTTGGAGAGGTTGCCGGTTCGGTAACCTCATAAATATCAGACCATACCTGACAAGAAGTTGCGCTACCATCAGCAACCCTTACGCGGTAGTCGCCCGCTTCTAAATTAATGGCGTTATCAGTTAAGGCTCCGTGATTGACAGGTGCATCTGTCAAAGTAATATTTCCGCTGCCTGTAACACGGTACCACTGATATGTATAAGGTGCTGTTCCACTTCCGGAAGGAACTTCCACTTCAATAGAACCGGTACTATTTCCTTTACAATCTACAGGAACAATATTTACCAGGTCAACAACCAACGGCGAAGGCTCTGTAATTACAACACTTTCAATATCATACTTGGTACAATAAGGTTGAGCAGAATCCCGATCGCGCATGGAAACCTGGTAACCGCCGGCAGCTAAACCGGAGAAAGTTTCATTGAGCTGCCAGGTCGCACCACCATCAATACTATATTCATAATTACCAGAGGGATCAGCAGGCGTTACGTTGAAACTTCCGTCGTTACCACCGTTGCAGGAAACATTAGAAATAGCAGGATCGATCGTCAATGAAAAATCATCCGGACGATTCACCGTCACTGTGGAACTTTGAATAGTACAACCATTAGCGTCAATAATGTTGACACGGTAATCACCAATGCCTACAGGATCAAGTGTCTGACTGTTCATTAAAGTTGTCCATACTTCCGGGGGCCCTGGAGAATCCAGTCTTTCCCAGATATAATCATAAGGAGCAACACCACCTGTGGCAATAGCAGTGACCACTCCATCGGTGCTATTGAAACAACTGACATCGGTAGCAGAAGCAGTAACAGCTAATGTATTGGTATAAGCTATGGTATAGCTTTCGGTAACAGTACAATTGGATTCATCAAGGTCTTCAACAACAACGTCGTAAGTCCCGGGAGACAAGTCACTTAAATCTTCACTGTTGACCTGAGATGCAGAAACAGTTCCTCCGGCACTTGCAGTCCAGGTATATATAAAGTTACCTGAACCTCCGCTAACTGTGATATCGATACTTCCATTGTCCTGACCACTACATGTAGGATGCATCAGGGTATCTTCGATGGTAATATTCTCTAATGAAAACTGAGTTACAAACAGACAATTCGCAGGATTGGTTGAATTGGAATCATAAACCTGAAGGGTGTAGGTGCCTTCGATTAAATAGTCCGGCCCGGTCATTAAATCAGTGATGCCAACCGGACTGGTTGGATTTGTCAGATCCACATCAGCATAAACCTGATTATTTTCCTGACGAACAATTCTTACATTATAAATATTATCTCCAGAAATCTGCAGACCACCTGATACATTGAAGTTTACATAACCACTGGTCAGGTCGTCACATTCAATGCCGTAATCGGTAACGCTTACAGAAAATGGATCTGGTTCTGTAATGGTCACACTTTCAGTGGATGAGCAACCATTGTCATCAACCACCTCAAAAGAATATGTACCGGCTGAAAGTCCCGTAACCGTGTAATCGTTCAGGCCATTCCACGAATCCGAGACTGTACCGTAGTTTATTATGTAAAGTCCGGTGCCGCCGGTGACAGACAAACGCACACTTCCCGTGCTTTCTCCATTACAAGTGGTAACATGTGTCTCATTTTCAACATGCAAGTCAAGGACTGTGCGCTGATCAACGAAAATTGGGCCCGAAGTTCCTGAGCATGAACCATCAGTGGCAAGAACCCGATAGGCATCGGCCGGTAAACCGGAAATGGTTCTTGCATCTACCGAACCAGCATAAGCTGCCCAATTGGCGGGATCTGATAAATCATCTGTTCCAAGGGTACCTGTAAATTCTTCCCAGGCAAAAGCATAGTCGGTTCCGGAAGGACGACCACTCACTGAAACTGTAATTTCTCCGGTTAATTCGCCGAAACAATCTACATCCTGAACGTTCTCAACATTGAAAGTAATATCGTCAGGTTCAGTAATTTCGAAGAAGAGGTTTTGTGAACATCCTACTGCATCAAGAACCTGAAGTTCGTAGTTGCCGGCAGGTAAATTCGGGTCTGGCCAATCTCCTGAATTAGCACTAATCGGAATAGGAGCACCAACATCCGGAATGATGGTAAATCTGTAATCACCACCGCTGACAAAAGCCACTCCCCCGCTCGCATCAAAAGTCACCTCCCCATCATTACCAAAACAAGTAGCATCTGAGAGTTTCGAGAAATTCAAAACCAACTCAGAATTCTGAGTGAGTTCAATGGTTTCTGAATAAGTCAAGGGTTGACCATCCTCCACTGTGGCGGTATAATTTCCGGCAACCAGTCCGGTGTAGTTGGCATAAGTAGATCCGGAGTTAGAAGGCGTAATCACATCACCACTACTGTTAGTCAATGTAATAGATGCATAAGGCAACACTCCGCCTGTAGCCGTCAGACTGATTTCGCCATTATTGTTGCCGAAGCATGGTCCGGGATTTTTAGTTAAGACCGTTAAACCAAGGTCATCATTGTCATCAACATCCAAATTGAGCAATTCGTCCCAGCAACCATTAGCATCTGTCACTCTTACAGAATAAGTTCCGGCTGACAAATTCGTTTGAAGCGTCACACCATCAGTAACTCCGGTACCTGTCCAGTCAATAGTGAATGGGGCCACCCCGCCGGTAATACTAATTTCAATGCTACCATCTCCGGCACCCGGAGTAGATTCATTGGTAATGGCTACCAGATTCACAACCGGCTGACTGGTTGGGGCAGTAACCGTGTAATACCCTGATGTTGAGCAGTTATTCTGGCCAAAGATATCGACACGATAATCGCCGCCAATGGTTATAGGGAAAGTATGACCATCAGTATCATTGGTTGTGGGAGATTGGTCAACTTGCACCCAATTACCAGACGATGCTTCCCTGTATAAAACATAATTAAAGCCTCCTGTATGGCCTGCTTGTGCTCCTTCGACTTGTATCTCACCAGGAGTGGTACAATCAACGTTAGTAAAACTACTGCTATCAATAGTTACCAAACCATCCGGTTCATCAATCACTACAGGAGCTGCAAGCGTCTGAACACATGAAGGGTTACCGGCATCACGCACCTGCACATTGTAAGTACCTGCATAAAGATTGGTAAAGGTATATTGAGATGTACCGTTGGTTACCCAGGTAATACCATTGTCGATACTAAACTGGTAATTGCCTGACCCGACATTAGTTGCAGTAACCCGGAATAATCCATCGTTGCCACCATAACAGGTGACATGATTAACAGTTGCAGGATCAGATGTTAATGTAATTGCTAAGGGTTCAGTCAAAGTTTCCGAAATGGATCCTGCAGCAAGAGGACATCCGTAACCATCGACTATAGTAATGGTATAAGTCTCATCTCCCAAACCGGTAAACTCACCGGTGTTACTGGTCCAGATATTAGCGGCGGCATCAGTCAATTTATAAGTAAAATCAGAAGAAAGACTGGAAGCCGAAACATGGATTTCTCCATCAAGAGCACCATTACAAGTGGGATTAATTTTGTAGTCAACGACTGCAGTTACTTTGTTTTCGCGGACTTCGACGGAGCCGTTCATGATAGATTCACAGGCGTCAGTAACAGAAGGCAAAGTTGCCCGCACCGTATAAGTACCTTCTTCAGTTACCGCCGGAAAAGTAAAAGAAGTTTCCGACGCTAAACCAGTATAATCATCTACAACAGTCCCATCTCTTAACAATTCATAAAACACATCTTCTTCTGAAGAACTCAAACCTATAGTTGCATCACCTCCAAAACAATAGATACCTCCATCGGGAGTAGCCGGAGTTACATCAAAGACAGTTGGCGCGGAACGAATATTAAATTCTTTGGTACGGGTGGAAGTACATCCGTTCTGCTCATAAACATAAGTAATCTGTTCTGCTGACGATGCAGCAACCAGAGATGGATCGAACTCGGCGCGTCCGTTGTTATCTGTTCCGGCACCATCAACTTCATTATCAATGCCAGGTGCAGTAGGATTACCAGGACTTCCAAGCATAAAATAACCGGAACCGGTGGCACCACCACCGGCATATCGTCCTGTATAAATAACAGGTGCACTGTTTTGGCAGAATTCGAGCGGATCGGAAGTTCCGAAGTTGACTGCAGGCGAAGGCTTTACTAGCACCTCGAAAGCATCATAAGCACTACAGCCAGCTGGTGTCGCTGCTGAATTATCGAAATCCAGTTCAATATCAAAGGCAGTCCCTACAGGAGCACGACCGGGTTCAAAATAAACTGGTTCATCGCCGTCTCCCACAGCGCTTGCAGTTGAAACATAAGTGCGCGTACCAGTGGCGTCTTCTGTAAACAAGCAGGCGGTAGGAGCAGAAAAAGTATACGTTGCCAACTCAAAACCAGGATCAGCGACATAATTTGTCCCGTCAAAAATCAGATTTGTAGCCTCAACAGGATAATAGGTTTCATCACTTTCACAAAATTCATCACTTGCCAGTGCAATGCCTACATTGGGATCATTCACAAAAATATCCAATGTTTCAATGTCAGTACAAAAGCCATCAGTAACGGTATGAGTCACGGTATGTGATCCTCCACCTGCAATGGCGGGATTAAATGTTGCAACACCAACTCCCGGGCCGGAATAGTTACCTAAATTTGAAGGATCCAAAGAAACAACTCCGTGATCTACACAGTATGAAAGACTGCCGTCCGAAGTAGTAAAGGAGGCATCAATTTCATTTTGCACTTCAACGATAGTCTCTACAGAATTGACACATCCACTTCCGTCAGTATAGGTGTAAGTCACGGTGTAAGTTCCCTGTCCGACATTATTTGGAATAAAGCTATATCGATCGGCAGGATCATTAAAAGTCATTGTTTCTACAGTACCTGCACCATCATCTACTGTTAAAACACCACCCACAGGATCAACATACCATTGCTGATCTGTGGTATTTTCATAACAACAAACTGGTGAAACATTGTGAAGAGTCAGGGTAGTACCAATCTGCACAGTATAACTAACCGTAGCATCACAGTTATTGAGATCAGTGTATGAATAGGTGATAGTATGGTTGCCATTACCTGCTGTGGAAGCACTAAAAGTACCCTCTCCGGCAGCACCATTTGTCACACTGGTACCAGGTCCGCTAAAAGTTCCGGTTCCATTGGTGTGATCTACCGGGTTACCGGTATCAATCGGGTCGCCAGTGGGATTAAAATATGCTTTTAGCTCTATATCAGAGCTTGTCTCACACAGCACTAAATCAGGTGATGGGAATATAGCCCAGGGATCACCTGAACCCGCTTCACGCCAATAAAAATCAATGTCATCACTCAGGTCGTCATAAAAATCAGTGCTTTCATTTATGGTATTGGTACACCCTGTGGTAGGATCTGTATATTCATAACTAAAAGTATAACTGTCACTTCCCGCACTTGAAATAGCGGCTCCCACATCAAAAGTTGCAGTACCGTCCCCGCCATCAACAAACCATGAAGGCATTGGACTACCATCAACCTCCCAGTTTGGATTTCCAGCCACATCATTAGGTGTACCAATAATAGTCTGAACCCCGGCATCAGCGCAATAACTGGCATTCAATCCACTAATATTTAAACCCGGAGGATCATTAACTCTAATCTGATTAACTACTGAACTCGTACATCCATTACCATCGGTTGCTTCATAAATAATATTATGCCAACCAACTCCGGCAGCTACCGGGTCAAATGTGGCACTTGCTGCATCCACATTGGTCCCGGAAAAGTTACCTCCCGTATGTGTACCCGTTGGTACCAAACTAACCAAACCTTCATTAGAACACACTCTGGTACCATCCGGAGGATCGAAAGAAAGCGTTGGCAATGCATTTACAATAACCTCAATATCCCTGTCGTTGTAACATCCATTTCCGTCAGTTATCCGCACGTTATATGTTACACCTGGAAGATTGGGACTTTCAGTAATACTGGATAAAGATCCAATAGTTCCGGCAACATTGGAATTACTCCATCGATAAGAATAGCCTCCAACAGTATTAGAAGAAGAACCGGTAAGGGTAATATTGGATCCATCACAAACTTCTGTAGTAGCATTTCCTAGCCCATCAATAGCCACCCCGGTAGAACTGGTAAAGGAGATAGTAGGTAAATCATGCACTTCAAAATCTACTTGCCCTGCATTGGGAACAAGCGCACAGCTGGAGCCATCTTCAAGATTGATTATGGCATAAGTATGTGTATTAATGGCTGTTGGATTTACTGAAAAGGTGTAATCAGTATCATTACTGCCTGAAACAGTAGCCACTGTAGTATTAGTAGTCGTATTGACCAACTCAAAAGAAAAGGGAGCACTCCCGGTAAGTGTCACATCAATCTCAAAAACTTCGCCAGAAGCAAAACATTTTTCATTATCAGCCTGAATAGTCAAGGCGGCACTGGGAGGATCATTTTCAATAATCGAAGGTGTACCTGGCATTGGTCTGGTACATCCGGCCAGATTGGTAGTCGCAACAGCACGATAAGTTCCGTCCTGTAAATCACTCCATGCCGGATTAATTAAGCCTCCTGTTCCTGAAACGGTCGGGGCTCCAACCACATTTACAAAATTACTTCCATCCCAGCGTTGAAGTGTATAAGTAACATTTGGCTGAGAAGTTGGAAAATATAAATCAATTCCTGTATTAGGTATAGCGGTTGAGCAATATTCAGTACCGGTGGCAGTTAAAGTATGATTCTCAGGAGGCGCTACAATTTGCAAAGAACCGCCCAACGTTACTACACAACCTCCATTTTGGGGTTCAGCTTCAATTCTGTAGGTATCGGCAGTATTTATTCCACCAAAGTTTAATGCAGCTCCGGTACCGGGCAGCATAGCACCAGTTCTGGTATTGTCACTGGTTCGAACGACAAAATAATTTACTTCTGTTTCAGATCCACTTGTTCTTAATTCTGTCCCTGCACATTGAGCTCCAGTGGGTGTAACAGAAAATGCGTTACTCGGAGCCGGACTTATGGCGTAAGGACCGTTAAGCATATTGACACGGCCGTTACATCCATCGGCAACAACATAATACTGGCCAACACCAGATACGGCTCCAAATGCATATGTTTGTCCATCACCGGTACTGCTCCAGCTTTCACCTGCTGCAGGGGGATTAACACCATCATCATACATTAATTGATAGGTAATACCATTCTCGGAAGAATTAAGCGTAATATCAGAAATAGAACCTGGCGTGCAGGTAGAGGTCCCACTTGTATTTTGAGGCGTAGGGGGGGACTGAAATGAAAAAGTGATAGGTGCGGGCAAGGCCCCGGAATGGGTACAAGTACTAGAATACCTAACCGCAGTTACTTCATAAGATGTAGAACTGGAAATAGCAGGTAAAGTTATGGTTCTGGTTTCTGTTCCATTGCCATCAGAATCCGTTACTGTATAATCTGTTGTAACAGCACCGTCTGAAATGGCAACTGTCCAGGAATCATTCAATCCACCTTCAACACTAACCTGAACTTGGGGGTTAACTGAAGAGCCGGAGCATATATTGGTGGATCCAACAGGTGTAAAGGAAAGTAAGAAAGGCTCTACACTATTAATGGTAACGCTTATAGGGTAAGTTTGAACATTTCCTCCATTATTCTCACCTCGCCAGGTAACATTATACGTCTGTCCACTTGAGAATCCTCGAATTGGACTATAACGGTCATTGACATCATCAAAAATCAATCCATCTGTAACAATCCATTCTCCATTAATCGTGAAGGCATTTCCAGGGAGAAATTGGCCAAATTCCACAGCTCCATTTTCTGCACAATCAATATTTTGTCCAAAAACAGCATTCCCCCCAAACACAAAAAGCCCGACAAAAAGCAGTAAGCTTTTCAGCAAGTTTCTGACGATCGAATTCCTCTTTCCTTGTAAACCTTTTCTCATCCGCTTATATATAATTTTTGCTCCACGCGGGAAGCATTGAAACCTGTCGACCGGCAATAAAAAAACCGGTCAATTAACACCAAAACCATAAACGGGATTCTAATTTGTCAGAAGGTGATCATCCATGGCCCTTGGTGTCACAAGCTCGGACTGAGGGTTAAGAAACGACAACTTTCATTTAATATGAAGTTGTCACAAATCTTTTCTCAGTCAGTTTTTTTCTTTTCCTGTTTCCTCTCAATTACTGCTCTGTCAGAATCTTACGACCCTGACCTTAACTCCGTTTTTCATCTCTACACACCTAAAATCAAGGCGTCAAGTGTAAAGAAACATTAATTATTGCAAAAAACGAAATAATAACAGTATTGTTTGTACGCAAAACTATCAAAAAAAGTTGGGCATAAATGGTGGAAAATATCAGTATAACTGAAATTTAACATTTGAACCATTGTTAATTTCAAGGCTCTCAAACAGAAAGAGCGTTTTTATTGGTGGAAGATTTAAGGGTTTTGGTGGAAGTAATGAGGGGGTTTCGTCAAGGAGGGAAAAAAGCATGGGGCATGGGGCTGTTAGCTTTTAGTTCGTAGCTCTTAGTTCGTAGGAAATAAACAATACTTTAAGAGGCTCAATAGTTCATTAGCTCTCCAACTTAATAAGTAGGTATAGCCAGTGCAGTGGTGACACTTTTACCTCATGGATTGCTGTGAGTGCAACCTCAAGGATCTGTCTCCACTGATAATCAGTTAATGAAGCAACCCTGCTTAACATAAAACACAACCAGAAAAAGCATAAGGCATTGGCAACCAGAATCTTAGGCGCTACCTCCCCGACCCTTCTTCGAACCTTGTTCGAGTCTTCTTCGGGACTTCTTCGACTGTTGTTCGACTCTTATAAGGCCGGAGGGCAGTCGGAGAACAGTCGAACAAAGGTCGAAGCAGCAACAACGCAGCCTCGAAGAGGGTTCCTGAAAGTATCGAAAAGGTAATATAGTTATGCCGAAGAGAGGTATTTCTTCGACACGAAAAAAAAATGGAAAAATCCCACCACTTTTTGAAGAAATGTTGTTTCATTGTACATTTGTGCCATTCATTTCCCACCCAAAAACATGCGTTACCCACAAACTATTATCACTTTTGAACATGGGAAGAATATTGCTTTTTATTTTTTTGCTGATTGCTACGACTTCAGTGACTTATGGCCAATACCGTGCCGACAGCTGGACCATCAGTCCTAAAATCTCTTTTGCCGATTACTCCGACACCGATAGCTACGAAAACTATTCCATCAGCAAAATACCTCCCATTTCGGTTTTCGTGGAAAAGGGGATCAACGATTATTTTAGCGCCGGCGGATTCATGGGCTACAACAGGGACAAATACAACAACGACACCATCCCGGAAAATGAACTTCGCTACACTACTTTCAGCACGGGAGCGGTTGCCACCATTCATTATGCCCATTGGATTGAGGCATTGAGCGGACACCAGTGGTTTCTGGGCGATTTCGACTTGTATGTGTCGGGCGTCCTGCAAGCAGTTTTTGAAAGCTCTAATGAACAACATGTTTGGAATCCTGCTGATGAAACCTTTAACAATCATAAAGAATCGGAAGTTAAATTTCGTTTGCGCCCCATTTTTGGAATGCGGTATTTCCTGACCCCTCGCTTCAGCATGTTGCTGGAAGTGGGACGGGGAAATCCCGGGATGGTGACAACCGGGGTGAGTTGGGTTTTGGGTTCCGGGTATTGAGTTTTGAGTTTCGGTTGGTTTCGGGTTTCGAGTTCCGGGTTTTGGGTTTCGAGTTCTGAGTTTCGGTTTGTACGCTGGCGGTTCCCCCTTCAGGGGGTCAGGGGGTATGCGAAGGGGGAGTGAGTTTTGAGTTCGGAGTTCTGGGTTCGGGGCTCTGAGTTTCGAGGTCTGAGTTTCGGTTTCGGGTTTCGGGTTTCGAGTTCGAGGGTTTTGGGTTTCGAGTTCTGAGTTTCGGTTTGTACGCTGGCGGTTCCCCCTTCAGGGGGTCAGGGGGTATACGAAGGGGGAGGATGAGTTGAGGGTTTTGATTTTTGAGTTTTGGGTTAAAAACTAAAGAAACCAAACTCGTAGGGGCGCACAGACGTGCATCTAACCTTACAATACAAAGTTTTTGGTTTTGAGTTGAGGATTTTTGGTTTCGGGTTTTGCGTTTTGTAAATTGCTATAACTCTCTTTTTCTCCACAGACTACTGACTTAAAACTTCTAACACATTTTCTTTTAGCGAAAAAATCCATAAATTCACGGCCACAAACCCAAAACCCAACATTGTGTCTGACAAACAACTACAGCACCGCATAGCCCTCAGTCTCATCAAGGGAATCGGGCCCAAACTGGCACGTAACCTCATTGCCTATCTGGGGTCTGAATCGGCACTTTTCGAGGAGAAAATTCCCACTCTGGCCAAAGTGCCGGGAATCGGGCCGGCTCTGAATCAACTTCTTCTGAACATCGATCGCAAAGAACTGTTAAAACGGGCCGATCAGGAACTGTTATTTATTGAAAAACACAGGCTCACCGCCCTGTTCTTTTCGGATGGGCAATACCCGGGTCGTTTGTCCTTCTGCGAAGACGCACCGCTGATGCTCTACCTCCATGGCCAGCAATGCCACACCGCCCAGCGCATGATTGGAATTGTAGGCACACGCACACCCTCGGATGAGGGCATCGATTACTGTGAAAAACTGGTGAGCGACCTGGCTGTTCGGCATCCCGGAACCGTTGTTGTAAGCGGACTGGCCTACGGTGTGGATATTTGTGCACACAAAGCAGCCCTGAAAAACGGGTTGCCAACGATTGGAGTGCTGGCTCACGGACTGGACCGCATCTATCCGTCGATGCACCGGAACACTGCCAAAGAAATGATGGAGAACGGAGCTTTAATGACCGAATTCATCAGTGAAACGGTGCCCGACAAATTTAATTTCGTGCAGCGCAACCGCATCATTGCCGGACTCTCGGATGCTCTGATTGTGATACAATCGGCCCGAAAAGGTGGTGCGCTCATCACTGCAGAACTGGCACGCGATTACAACCGCGACGTACTGGCATTTCCGGGTCGGCCGGGTGACACCTATTCTGCCGGTTGCAACTACCTGATAAAATCGAACATCGCCGCTCTCATCGAATCGGTGGAAGATCTGGAGTACGCACTGGGCTGGGATACCAATAAAAGAAAAGCCACACCTGTTCAGGGTAATCTTTTTGCCACAATCGAAACAAAAGATCAACAACTCATCATGGAAAGTCTCATTGAAGAACAGGAGATGAATCTGAACCTGCTAAGTCTCAAATGTGCCATGCCCATCAGTAAATTGTCCGCAACCCTTTTGGATTTAGAGTTCAAAGGACTGGTGAAAAGTAAGCCCGGAGGTATTTACAGGGTGGTGATGACGTGAGGCGCCCCGGCCCACTAAATCCCCCCAAAGGGGACTTAAAAAATAGCTGATTGATACCCCTTAGTGTCTTACTCCTTATATTCGTGTTTTTTTTGGCAAAATATTTTCCAATAAT
>NZ_JADQBH010000087.1 GCF_016278715.1 Marinilabilia sp.
TGTTCCGGTGAAATGGTAACCGGTTTGTTCTGTACGTTGGTATTCCAATCTGCTCCAACCGTTGCTCTCTCTTCAATACCTGCCAGCTTCTCTGCATCGACCTGTGGATAGCTGTTCTTGGCTTTTGAGGCTTCAATGGCTGTAGCCTGTTCTGCGGTAATGGTGACAGGTTTGTTCTCGAGCTCATTGTAATCACTGGTCAGGTTCAGGTCATTTTCCAACTGGGAGAACTTGGTGGGCACGGCAATGTCGATGTTGCCATCCGGGTTGGTCACAAAACCACCATGCACCTCAATACCACCATTGGGCATATAAACCGGACTTTTCTCGGCAATGAGCAAATCTTCCACGTTTCCGGCTATGATCATTCCCCCACTCAGGGATTTTACAATGGTCTTGGGGCGAAAATCGGGCGCCGACTTACTGCGGGCAATGTTGATAAACGAACCAACCGATGCCTTATCCATGATGGAATCCTGAACGTCCCGGCTCATTTTAAAATAGGTATCGGAAAACACAATCTTGTTGTACCCCCGGTCAATGGTGCAACACTGGTTAACCTTGGCATCGAAACAGCAATCGTCGATGTTGATGGTACTGTTCAAAAAGGTGATGGCTCCACTCTCCGAATCGAAATACTCAAAGCGTATGTCGGCAAAGTTGACGGCACTGTTGTAAATCTCAATGGCTTTGTCACTTTGGAAAACCACCGGTTTCACATAGGTGCCGACTGTTCCATCCACTTTGTTGGTAAGCGATTTGATGTTGATTTGATAGGAGAAATCCCTTAGCACCAGCCATGTTCCCAAATCATTGATGTAGGTTCCGTTTTCAAACATGATGTCGATACTGGCCTTCTCGTTGGTGTGGTACTTCAACGCCTTGGGCAGGGTGTCGAACAAACGCTGGAGCTTGGAAAAAGGTGTGCCCTTGGGAATGATGATGGCCTTTTCATCAAGGCTGTATTTAAAACCGGTTACCTTTTGGTCTTTGGCCATGTCGAACACGCCCTGAAACACTTTGTACTCGCCATGTTCCATGCCCAGATAAGCATAGTTCCCGTCGCTGGCCCATTCGCCTTTTTTAAGTAGTGGAGGCGTATCTCCACTGAACATTTTTATCGTTGCCATATTTGAAATTTTCTATTGTTTGCTGTCGTTTAAAAAAATTATTGGCTCCCTTCCTAAGGGTTAAATCATAGCATAAGCCTTATCAAAAAGCTCGTTGGAGATGTAATTGTCCCCGTTTTCCACCCGGCTGATAGAATGAACCAGCAGTCGAAGTGTATTCTTAGAGGGAAGCAGCTTGGTAGTTTGAGAGACTTTTAAATCCTTACACACGGTTTGGATGTAAGCCGCCGTATTGTTCTCAAACTTTGGTGCATACTCGGAAATGAGCGTTGGAACGGTGTTTTTCCCTTTTTCAATGTCGTGCTTGAGGTCTTTAATCATGGCACGGATGCCATACTCCGGAGCAATGAACATTTCAAAACGGCGATCTTTGTTTTGGTCCTTGGGAAGTTTGCCTGTCCATTTGATGTTGGTGTAAATCAAATTGCCCGGATTGTTGTTGCGAATACCCCTTGGTGCTGTGGACAGGTAATCATTGCCGCCCTTCCAGTTGCGAAAGTTTGCCGGCAACCGATTGTTATTGGTGGTCAAAATATTGGCCGGACTGACATCAGAACCACGTGGGGGCAACAGGCCACGTTTTTGCCCGTTCCGTCTTCGAATCAGCAAAACGGTGGTTACTATTGCCCCGGTGGTCAACACCCCTCCCGAAATGAAAAATATCTTCTTGTGTCTCTTATCCATGGTTGCATTGGTGTTTAGATAGGAATTCCCCACTGGTCGAACTTGGCTTTGATTTTGGCAATCTCCCGGTCACTTAACTCAAAGCGCAGCCAGCCCAGCAGGTTGTAATTCTGGCCGATCAGGGCTGTGCGGGTTCCCCAGAGGTATTGCTTCATGCCAAAGGCTTTTATCACCAAAAGCATGTCGTCTTTGGTGGAGATTTTTCCAATGATGTTGTAGATGGTCTTTTCATCCGTTCCGAAATCCAGCATAGCCCCGTAAAGGGTATTGGCAAACAGGGCTGCATCGGATGGCGAGATGGTCAGGTTCTCTTTTTGGATAACCGTATCTTTAAGTGAAGGTGCTACCCGGGTCGATGTGCCATCGGGGTTTCTTTTGAACATCCGCTTGATAAGATAAATCCCCGTTCCAATGGCCAGCACCGGAACGCCTATTTTGATGCCCATCCCAATCATGGCTGCTTTATTTACCAATCCTGTCATCAGATGAATTTTAAAGCGGTTTTAACGATTTGTGGATTCTTGGCTACTTTCTCCAAAAGACGGATAATGTCCCGCTGTTCCACCTTGTTGACCGCATTTTGAATGAGATTGCCTACTTTCTGAACCGTTTCGGGGGATTCAGCTTCAATGGTTATGCTGACTTTAAATTTTTTCATATCTCTTGTTTATTAATTGTCCGATTCGTTGTTTTCCAGCTCCATCGCTTCTGGTTGTTCCGCTGTGGTTCCCTTGATGGATTGGCTCAAAAAGGCCAGTGTTGGGTTGATGAGTTCGGCTTTATCAAGGCACAACCCAACGATGTTGGCGATTTTGGCCACTTCCGGCAGTTCCCATGTGGCAAGTGCATCGGAGAGGTTTTTAATGATCTCGGCTTTTTTCTTATCCTCCGGAGATTGCGGTGCGCCGATCTCGCTTATCTCCACATTGGTTTGTGGCAATGAAGCATCATCCATGGGCTCATCCACAATGCCCAAAGCACCTTTGAGCTCCTGTGGAGAAAGGCCAAGTAGTTCTGCTGTTTTGGGGCTGTTGCTCAGAAGCCTTCCCCCAAGAGTGGCTACTGCGCCAATAGCCACTCGTTTCATCAGCTCGTTAGGCGCGTACCCGGCCAGCCGGTTTTCCAAATCGGTCTTTTCGGTTTTGAGTTCCTTGTTTTCATTGAGGAACCGCTCTTTCTCCACACGCAGTTCGGCATTTTCGCTTCGCAGTTGCTCGTAGCGTTCCTGAAGTAAGTTGAACCGGCTCTCAAACTTAAAGTCGTCCAGCTGTTTTTGGTAGTTGATCCTATCCAGCTCTTTGTTGTTGCCCGAGATGGTATTGAATAGTCCAAACAAGCCTTCAATGCCTTGCAATCCTTCGCTGTTGCCGGTGAACATGCCCAGAAGGCTGTTCAAATCACCCAGTCCGTTTTGAGGTTTGGGAATCTGGCCTATTTCGGCCTTGATCAGGCTTTGGATTTCTTCCTTTTCCAAGGTTGGCTTGGGAGGATTCAAAAGACCACTTACATTGACTGTGTAGGTGTTGAGTTTACG
>NZ_JADQBH010000092.1 GCF_016278715.1 Marinilabilia sp.
CAATTAATTAAATACCATGAGACTGCACGATACTTTTTCGTTGCAGTCTCATTTTTTTTGTAGATTTGCAATCTAAAAATTAAGATATGTCCATACGTATTGGAATGGGATATGATGTTCACCAGTTGGCAGAAGGCTATAAGCTATGGATTGGTGGCATTGAAGTACCATTTGAAAAAGGCTCTGTCGGCCACTCCGACGGAGATGTTTTGATACATGCCATTTGCGATGCTTTGCTGGGCTCGCTGAATCTTCGTGATATTGGCTACCACTTTCCAGACACAGACCCGGAACTAAAAGGAATTGACAGCAAAATATTGCTCAAAAAAACCATGGAAATCATCCGTAAAGAAGGCTATGAACTGGGAAATCTGGACTCCACCATCTGCCTTCAGAAACCAAAAATAAATCCCGCCATTCCCAAAATGCAAAAAATACTGGCTGAAGTAATGGATGTAGATGTCTCGCAGGTATCCATAAAAGCCACTACCACTGAAAAACTGGGATTTGTGGGAGAAGGAAAAGGTATTTCTGCTTATGCAACAGTGCTGTTAGAGAAAGCTGCCCGGGATTAAATCAGCCCACTCCAACTCTCCCCTGGGGGAGGAGGATTAAAAACAAATAACATTAAACCGATAAGACATAAAAGCTTTTTGAGTTTTGGCCACAAGAACAGGATGAAATAGATCCTTCCCTGCTTTCTCAAAAACAACACAAACAAAATTTTACTGGCTTTAATTTATTGTCGCATGTATATTTCAGAGATTGCTAAGGGCTGAGCCCAAGCAATGACGCACTTTCACTTTAATATGGAAGAGGTTGGCAGAGGGCAGAGCGGCGACGCCGCCCTGTCCTCTGCCAACCTCTTCTCCAAGTTATAGCCAATCAATAAAAAAGATAATTTACAAATGAATACAATTTCCTCAATAGACCACTTCAATGAGGTGATAAAGAAAGAAACTGCAGTACTTGTATATTTTTCGCACGAGCAATGCAATGTTTGCAAGGTGTTGAAACCAAAAGTAAAAAATTTACTTGACAAGCAGTTCCCCAAAATGTCGATGTACTACAGCGACACTGTCAACCAGGCGGAGGTGGCCGCACAGAACCGGGTGTTTGCAGTTCCCACGGTGCTGGTCTTTTTCGATGGGAGAGAGACTTACCGATTCAGCCGGAATATCGGGCTGGGGGAACTGGAGCAGGCCATTGAACGCCCCTACTCAATGATTTTCGAATAACCCCTCAAGCAAATCATCATCAGCCATATTGGGTAAAGTGACTTTTAATCCGGGTTCTTTCTCCATAGCTCTTTTTGCAGCAAAAACAGCCCCTTTGTTCCGAGCCCAGCTTCGCCGGGTTATCCCATTATTTACGTCCCAGAAAAGCATACTATTCAACCGCTTTGAGGCAGCCTGCGAACCATCCAGCACCATTCCGAAACCACCATTCACAACCTCCCCCCAGCCGACGCCACCACCGTTGTGCAGACTTACCCAGGTCGCACCCCTGAAAGCATCACCAATCACATTTTGAACCGCCATATCGGCAGTAAATCGGGACCCGTCGTAGATATTTGAAGTTTCACGAAACGGACTATCCGTGCCCGATACATCATGGTGATCACGACCGAGCACAACCGGCGCTGAAATTTTCCCATCAGCAACCGCCTGGTTAAAAGCTTCTGCAATTCTTATGCGGCCCTCTGCATCAGCATATAAAATGCGGGCCTGTGAACCCACCACAAGCCGGTTCGATTCGGCCTCCCTTATCCAGAGAAGGTTGTCGTTTATCTGTTGAGCTATTTCCGGAGGGGCCTCTTTTTCCATTGCTGCCAACTCCTCGGCTGCAATGCGGTCGGTTACAGCCAGGTCTGCTTTTCGGCCCGAAGAACACACCCATCGAAACGGACCAAAACCATAATCAAAACATAGTGGCCCCATAATATCCTGAACGTATGAAGGATAACGAAATTCACCCTTTTGATCAAGTACATCGGCACCTGCCCGGCTGCTCTCAAGTAAAAAGGCATTTCCATAATCAAAAAAGTACATCCCCGCGGAAGAAAGTTTATTAATTGCTTTCACCTGGCGTTTCAAGGATTCTCTGACTTTTTCTTTGAAGAGTTCCGGGTCTTCAGCCATCATTCGGTTGGCATCTTCGAAGGTCAGCCCAACAGGATAATATCCACCCGACCATGGATTGTGCAATGATGTCTGATCGGATCCGATATCCACCTTTATCTCCTCTTCAGCAAATCGCTCCCACACATCCACAATGTTTCCCTGAAAAGCAATGGAAACGATCTCTTTGTTTTTCACCGCTTCCCTGACTCTGCCCACCAGCGAATCCGGATTTTTTATCACCTCATCCACCCAGCCCTGCGAATGTCGGGTTTCAATGGCCCGGGGATTAACCTCGGCAGTTACACTCACACAACCCGCAATATTGGCAGCTTTTGGCTGGGCGCCCGACATTCCACCCAATCCGGCTGTAACGAATAAAGCACCTTCTCCCCTTCCTTTGCCATCCAAACGTCGAAGCGAATTCATAATGGTAATGGTGGTGCCATGCACAATACCCTGAGGTCCGATGTACATAAAGGACCCGGCCGTCATTTGCCCATATTGCGATACCCCTAAAGCGTTGAAACGTTCATAATCGTCTGGAGAAGAATAATTGGGAATCACCATCCCATTGGTAACAACTACTCGTGGTGCATTGGGGGAGGAAGGAAACAGTCCGGCGGGATGCCCGGAATATAGCACCAGTGTCTGTTCATCAGTCATGGTGGCAAGATATTGCATAGTCAGCAGATACTGAGCCCAGTTCTGAAAAACGGCACCATTTCCACCGTAAGTAATAAGCTCGTGCGGATGTTGAGCCACTTGCGGATCAAGATTGTTTTGAATCATCAGCATAATAGCTGCTGCCTGGCTCGACTGACAAGGATAATCACCGATGGCACGAGCCTTCATTTCGTAGTGAGGACGAAAACGATACATATAAATTCGTCCAAAAACATCCAGTTCATTGAAAAACTCAGGAGCCAGAACATCATGAAATTTCGATGGAAAATACCGCAAAGCATTCTTCAGTGCAAGAATTTTCTCGTCGTGCGTTAGAATATCTTTACGTTTGGGCGCATGATTGACGGATGTGTCGTATGGCCGCGATTCAGGCAATTGACCGGGAATTCCTGAAAGAATAGCTTGATGAAAGGCATTGGTCATAATAAAAACAATTCAAACGGGTTGTTGAATGTCAAATTACGTACTCTCAA
>NZ_JADQBH010000071.1 GCF_016278715.1 Marinilabilia sp.
ATTAATTTTCTGAAATCGGCTACGGCATTTTCTTTTTCCAGTATGGCAGCTACTACAGGCCCGATTTCATGAATGTCACCAGTTTATTGAAAAATGGTTTGTCTTTATGTTCTCCATAAAACACTTCCGCTTTTTCTTTAGGCATCTGGGTCATTTTGAGGGCAATGATTCGAAAGCCCGCATGTTCGATGTGGGCGAGAATATCACCTACATGGTGCTCTTTAACGGCCACAGGTTTAATCATGGTAAGTGTAAAGGTTCCTTTTTTCATAGATGTGGGTTTTACAATACAATATTCCGTTAAACTTTTTCAAATGCCTGATTACAAATTGGTTACAATCTTGCGGAATTGTTGCTCAACTCTCTGATAATAAAAACTTTGCGTCGTTGCGTCTCTGCGTTTAGGCCTTTTTTAACGGACTGTTGACAATAAAAATAGTAATTTTTCGGGAAGGACGGTAATTTATTACCTTTGCGTTTTAAGTTGAACAAAGACCAATGGATTTTAACAACGAACATTTATCCCGGCTCAGGGAGTTGATTGATAATGCCTCTTCAATAATTTTGATTCCTCACAAGAATTCAGATGGTGATGCCATCGGTAGTATTCTGGGGTGGTGGAATGTGCTCAGAGGAAAAGGGAAAAATGCCACTGTGATAGTCCCTGATGATGTGCCCGAGAATCTACGATGGATGCATGGAACCCCTGAAATAATGGTACACGAGAAAGACCGTGAAAAAGCCAAAACTTTTCTTTCGCAGGCAGATTTACTGATGTTTCTGGATTTTAATGATGTGAAACGGACGGGGGATATGGCCGCCGATTTATCGGGTCTTTCCGCACGCAGGGTCATGATTGATCATCATCCCGATCCGGTTGATGGCGTTGCTGATGTGATGTTTAGTGAAGTGTCGGTTTCATCCACCTGCGAATTGTCTTATCATCTGATGAATGCACTGGAATGGAATCCCCTTATTGAAATGAAAGCTGCTGAATGCCTGTATGCCGGTATTATCACCGACACCGGAGTGCTAAGTTACAATTCTTCCAATCCTCCTACTTATCTGGCTGTGGCCGATCTGGTAACCAAAGGAATCGATAAGAGCAAGATTCACAAGGAGCTTTTTCAGAGCAATTCTTTAGGGCGAATGCGTCTTCTTGGGCACGTTCTTTGTAACAAACTGGAACTGATGGAAGAGTCTGGCACAGCTTTTATCTCCTTATCGCTTGATGAACTGGAAAAACATGGTTATCAGCCGGGAGATACCGAAGGGTTTGTGAATTATCCGTTGGGAATCAAGGGGATGGAGATTTCCGCAATGTTTACCGAGAAGGAAAAGGATAAGTTTGTGAAGATTTCATTCAGGTCCAGAGACGATATGCCGGTAAATATTTATTCTCAGCAGTTTTTTTCGGGTGGAGGTCATGCCAATGCAGCCGGTGGAGAATGGAAAGGAACCCTTGATGAAGCCATAAAAAAATTCAAAGATACCCTGCCGGAATTTGTACAAAAAATAAAAAACAGATGAGATTTTTTCCAATAATTCCAAAAATACTGGTTTTGTTTTCCATGATGCTCATCAGCAGTTGTTCGGGGTCGCAAAACAAAAGTGAAAATAGGAAAAGTACTGATATACCACTTGAGACCTATATTAATATTAATCGCTCGCTGGTATCCCGCGAACAGAATAAGATTAAAACTTATCTGGATTCGCTGGATCTGGATATGAAAACAACCGGTACCGGCCTTTGGTATATAATCGATGAGCCGGGAGAAGGGCCGCTGATAAAATCGGGGCAAAAAGTAAAGATTGATTATCAAATACAATTGTTGGACGGTACTGTTTGTTATACTTCCAAAGAGCGTGGCCCCAGAGAATTTTTGGTGGGCCGCGGAGGTGTAGAATCAGGCCTGGAAGAGGGGATTTTGTTGCTCAGAAAAGACAGCCGTGCCCGTTTTATAATGCCACCCCATCTGGCACACGGGTTGGTTGGTGATGATGATGAAATTCCCGCGCGGGCCATTATCTTCTACGATGTTTTGGTAACTGAGGTGAAAAATTAGTCGGTTGCATGAAGTGCTTCCCGTTCACAATGGGGTTGAAGGAAAATAGGCTGACAGCCTTAAACGTCAGATTATTCTTGGCCTTATTTTTATCCTAAAAATCGTATTTAGGTAGAGTTGTGGTATTAATAGAAAATAAGTTAATTTGCGAATTATTAAAATAAGAAATAAATCCATGAAGCGAAACGTTCAAAATCTGCTGATATTTGTTAGCATCATTGCCGGAAGTGTTTTTATGAATGCCTGTGACGAAGGATATCGGATCAATACAAAAAAAATGATCCAGGATGAACAGGATCTGTTGAAAGAGTATCTGGAGATAGTGGAGGATACCCTTGCCAAGCAAGGAACACATTTTAATTATCTGGATTCATTGGGGTATGCATTTTTTGAGCTTCGTGAGGGGACAGGAGATTCTGTTACGGTTGGGAAGAAAGTAGGACTTCGGTATGTTTATTATCAGATTGGGCGTGATTCCACCGACACTCCGGGCATTTATTTTGACCGGACAAATTATGAAAATCCGGAACCGTTGGTTTATACGGTGGGGGACGTTGACGTTTATAACGGTATTTTTACAGGTCTTGATTTAGCTGTCCAACACATGACCTACAATTCCAAAGCCTGGGTTTTTATTTCTTCAAGCCTTTGGACACGCCAGGATTTCACCCCACGAGTGCTTGAACTGGAATTGACTTACATAGAAAAATAATTTGGGTTGCACGCAACCTTCTTTTCTCTTTTTCATCTTTCTTCTGAAGATGCATTTGAAAAAATGCATTATAGAGTTGAATCATTTTTATTTTAATTTTTAGAGGAGAGAGTTATGAAAAAGTTTCTTTTTGCAGTATCTATTGCACTGTTTTTTGGAGTCAGTTTTACCTCATGTTTTGATGACGATCAGGATTCCACGCCTGCTCGTTATTTGGAAATGGGAATTGTGAAAATTGGAGCTTCTGATCAAGTCAGGGTGTTAACCGATTCTGAGTGGTTGCTTGAGTTGGATTCATATCCCATGAATTTTGATTTTGAGGAGGAGCAGCGGGTAATGATTCAGTATTCAGTGAGTGAGCGAAATAAGGAGAATTCGGAATACGATTATCTGGTGGATGTTTATAGCGTTCAGGAAGTGAAACTCAAAGATGTAATTGAGTTGAACGAGGAAAATCGTGATACCATCGGTGAAGACCAGATTTACATCAATGAGGTATGGGTCAGTGGCGATTTCCTGAATATTGACTTTCAGTTTTACGGGGATGGTGAAGTGCATTACATTAATGTGGTGAAGGATCCGGATGAACAAACCGACGATGTTTCCAAGGTTTATCTTCAGGTAAGGCATGATGCGCGAGACGATGAAATGGTAGATATTTACAGAGGGATAATGAGTTTCCGTCTGGAGCCCTTGCAGGTTGAGAACATCGAAGAGGTGGAACTGATTTTTGAGAACCAGAGCTTTTATTCCATGCCATATTCACAAATTGAAGTGGATTATGAATATGGTGAGGAAGTAGAATAATTGTTGTTAGATTTTACAGAAAAATTGAAGGGTGCATTTTCCGGTTTGGGAAAATGCACCTTTTTTTGAAGTGATTTTTGGATAAAATATATCTCAACACTTCGTTAAACCTTCTTAAATACCTGCAAATAAACCACTTAAGAAACAAAATGTATTGAGGTTAACTCTCTGGAAATAAAAACTTTGCGTCATCGCGTCTCTGCGTTTAGGCTTTTTTTAACGGACTATTGTATCTAAAATCTAAAACAAGAATTGGTATAAGCCACAATAAAAGGCAAATATGAAGAAGGATGAAAAAATATTTTTTTTATGGAAAGCGTGTTAAGTGTCATCAATAGAGATGGTTTATGGTATTGTTACAGGTATCCTGAAGATTAGTGTACCCTGAATTTAGTGCTGTTAAGTTTTGTAAAAAATGCAAATTTGCGGTATTATTGCATTTGATTAAATCACACACACAAAAAATTTAATAAAACTTATGGAACAGAAAAACAGTAACTACGGACTGGGCATGGGTGTTTTCGGTGCCGTCTTCTTTATTTTTGGCTTTGCCACTACATTTATCATTACAATGACGGCGCCTGTAAAGGCTATTTTTGATTTGCCGGAGTGGACCGCCCAGTTGTTATCTTCAGCATTCTTTATTACTTATCCTATTTTATCGATTCCATCAGGAAAGCTGGTTTCAAGAATTGGATATAAGTGGACTGTAATTCTTGGCTTGCTTTTGATGGGAATAGGAAGTTTTCTTTTTTGGCCTGCTGCCAGAATTCCTTCATTTCCAATGTTTCTGATTGCTACATTTATTTTGGCTGCAGGAGTTGTTTTTCTTCAGGTTGCTGCCAATCCTTATGTTACAGCCCTGGGGCCAGAGAGTTCTTCCTCAAGCCGTTTGAATCTTACTCAGGCGTTGAATTCAGTGGCAACGATGATTGCTCCCTGGATTATTGCTGTTGCCATTTTCAGAGGACTGGGATTGCCTGCCGATGAGTCTTTAATGACTCCCGAACATGGTTTAGCTGCTGCAGAGCGCGTACCGTTTCCTTTTATCACAATGGCGATTATTGTTATTGCGGTGGCAGTGATTTTATTTATGATTAAGCTTCCCGTTCTTACCAGTAACAAAAAAGAGGGTGAAAGAAAGAGTGTCTGGAAATACCCCCATGTTATTCTGGGAGCCTTTGGTATTTTTGCCTATGTAGGTGCCGAGGTGGGTAATGCCGGTTTGATTGTAAATTATCTAAGATTTTCCGGAGGTATTGATCCTGAGGTAGCCTCTACTTATGCAGCTATTTATTGGGGGGGTGCCATGGTTGGTCGATTCTTTGGGGCCATCATGTTCTCCGAAATAAAGAGTAAAGCCAGAAAATATATGATGGTAGCCGGTGTTCTGGTATTGGCCTTGGTTTCCGGAGCGTTTGTTACTGCTGATACATCTGTAGGTTTTTCCATAGCTACATGGAATTTTGGGGCCGGACAAATATTCGCCATTATTGCTTTGGTCAACTTCCTGATTATGCAGTTGGGTAGAGGAAAAGCTGCCCGTACTCTTGCTGTATTTGCATTGGTTGCAGCAGCTCTTTCACTTATTACCACATTTACAACCGGTGAAGTGGCGTTGTGGACAATCATCTCCATTGGTTTGTTCAACTCTATTATGTTCCCCAACATTTTCTCACTGGCCGTTAAAGACCTTGATGGAGACGAAATGGCATCTGCCTCTGGTATCATTAATTCATTGGTTGTTGGTGGTGCGGTTATTCCGCCACTTATGGGTGTCATTGCTGACTCTGTTGGTTATACCTGGGCATTTGTTGTACCTGCATTCTGTTACATCTATATTTTCTTTTATGCAGTGAAGGGGCATGCCATTCGCACCTCCTAAAACTGAAGAATAGAAATATTAAGGCCGGAAGAATAATGCCTTCCGGCTTTTTTTAATATTCAATGAGTTATACAAGTTCTAAAAAATTATACCTATGAAGAAAATTGCAATAGGAATTGATATCGGAGGTACCAATTCAGTAATTGGTGCTGTGGATCAGGACGGAAACGTAATGATCAGCCGTTCCATTGACACACCCAAACACGGAGATTTTGACAAATATATGGCGGATCTTTCATCTGAAATAAAAGAGCTGATTAGTTCTTTAACGCTGATGAACAAGGATTCCGAAATTCTGGGAATTGGCGTGGGAGCACCCAATGGAAACTATTACAACGGAACCATCGAATATGCCCCGAATTTATCCTTTAAGGGTGTGGTACATCTGGTGGATGAGTTGAAAAAACACTTTCCTGATAATTATGCCATTGCGTTAACCAACGATGCAAACGCAGCGGCTATCGGTGAAATGGTTTATGGTGGTGCCAAAGACATGAAAAATTTTGTGATGTACACACTGGGTACCGGTGTGGGAAGCGGCATTATTGTAAACGGTGATTTGGTTTACGGACACGACGGATTTGCCGGTGAGTGTGGTCATACAACCTTAATTCCCGGTGGAAGAGTTTGTGGTTGTGGCGCTCTTGGACACCTGGAGGCATATTGTTCTGCTCCCGGCATGAAGCGTACTGCCTTCGAGTTGATGGCCCATTACAATGCCGAAGACAGCATACTGGCAGCCAAATCGTTTAACGATTTAACATCAAAAATGATTTATGATGCTGCCGAGAAGGGCGACAAAATAGCTCTTCAGGTATTTGAGAAAACCGGTGAGTATCTCGGACAGGGTTTGGCAGATACGGTTCATCATCTTGCTCCTGAAGCGATCTTCCTTTTTGGAGGTCCTACTGCTGCCGGCGACTATATCTTCAAGCCTACTTATGAGAGCATGAATCGTCACTTACTTCCTATTTTTAAAGATAAGATTAAGATTCTGCCCTCCAAACTCAAATTGGGTGATGCCGCTATTGTTGGTGCCAGTGCCCTTGTTTGGAAAGAATTGGAAAAATAATGACTTTTGAATCTGTTAGAGAGAAAATCGTTTCGTGAATTCACGGAGCGATTTTTTTTTCTGAGTAGGTACTCGCAGAAACTCCCTCCGGGTGAATTTGATTCCTCTGAATCTTTAAAATCAGGATTCATTTAAAAATTTAAACCCGATGACGCTAAAATGCATCCAATCGAAATCCCCCTTCCAGCTTCCAACCTCCAACTTCCAGCCTTTTCTTTATTGTTAACAAATTACTAAATTTATATCTGATTGGGTTTCCTAACATCCAATTCTTTATTTTTACCCCAAACAGAAACAAACCGATGGCAAAAACCTGTACCAAAGAAAACATCTGCAAACAAGCCACCCGGCTCTTTGTAAAACGTGGCTTTTCCGCTTCTGTAAACGAGGTGGTAGCCAAAGCCGGTATTGCTAAAGGCACCTTTTATCACTATTTTGAGAGCAAGGAAGATTTGATAGTGGAATTGTATAAAACACTGATGTTTGAAATCGAAAAGGAGTGTGTAACAGAATATGGAGGAGAATCGGCCCGGGAATACTCGTTTAATGTGTTTGGTGCTATTGTGAAGTGGTTTATTACTCATCCCGATAAGTTTAACTACATCGTAATTTTTGAAACCAGCCCATATATCAAAAAGGTGGTGGGCAAAGTGGATGAAACCCTCAGAGGCCCGTTAGAAAATACAATGAAAAAGGTGGATATGGGAATGCTGAAAGCTTATCCGCCCGAGATGATTACGTTTTTTGATTTCTCTTTCACACGTGCAGCAGCTAACTATTTTTTAAGCTTTTCTGCTCCAAAACAATGCTATGAGGAGCGTTTTCGAATGGTCTTTGACATGTACTGGGATGGCGTTTCTCAGAATTAATTTTTTCACACTCTTTAGAGTATTATCAACAATACTACACCCCTAATATGGAATTAACACAATATTAATAAAAAACATACCGACCATTTGGTCGGTTTTTCGCATTTTTGTATGCAGAAATGAGGATTATCATTGTATAAGAATGTGAAAAATCCTTAATTGATTATTGTCCTTTACTGCCTAAATAATTGAACAATATTGATTTAAACACCTAAATAAAACGTAAAAAGCAACCTTTAACATGTTTTGTTACTTATGAGAAAATCAAGTTTTTTATTCCTGATGGCTTTACTGCTGTTTGTATCAGCAGGGCTAAATGGCCAGGTTACTGTAACAGGTAAGGTCATTGACAAAGAAACCCGCGAAGCCCTTATCGGAGCGGCAGTCGTGGTACAGGGTACCAGTCAGGGTACGGTAACCAATCTGAACGGATCATTTAAACTTTCCGTGAAACCGGAACAGCAGACGTTGCTGTTTGCCTACCTGGGATATGTGGATTTCACCAAATCTATCAATCCCGGAAACTTAGAAACGCTTGACCTGGGCGTTGTTGAGTTGGAATCAAGTACAGTAGGACTTAACGAAGTGCTTGTATTAACCTCTTTTGCCCGTGACAAAGAGACACCGGTTGCTTTGTCAACCATCCAACCTGCTACCATTGACGAGAAGTTAGGTTCTTTGGAATTTCCGCAGATTCTGAAATCTACACCTTCTGTATATGCCACACGCGGTAGTGGAGGGTTTGGTGATTCCCGGATTTATCTGCGCGGATTCGATACCAATAACATCGGCGTTTTAATCAACGGCGTGCCTGTGAATGATATGGAAAACGGTCAGGTTTACTGGTCCAACTGGTCAGGTTTATCCGATGTTACCAAAACCATGCAGGTGCAGCGCGGACTAGGTGCTTCTAAGCTTGCATTGAGTTCTGTTGGTGGTACCATCAACATCCTGACCAACAGTACAGATGTGTCAAAAGGTGGTTCTGTGTACACCGGAGTGGGTAATGATGGTTATCGCAAGCAAACTTTTTCTGCTTCAACAGGGTTGATGGACAATAACTGGGCTGTTTCACTGATGGGTGGGCATACTTATGGCAATGGTTACATCAATGGAACCAATTTTGATTCCTGGACCTACTTTATGAATGTGTCAAAAATCATCAACGATCAACATCGTATTTCCTTTACGGCTTTCGGCGCTCCTCAATGGCATAATCAACGAGGAACTGCTTCTTTGATACAGGCTTACCGTGACGATGCCGATGGTAATCGCAGAAACCTTTCCTATGGTATTCGCGACGGAGAAGTTTATGGCGGTGGATATGGTTACAACGAGTATCACAAACCTCAGCTTTCTATGAATCACTACTGGAATATCAACTCCAGCACTATTCTTTCTACCGCCCTCTACGCTTCAATCTCTCAGGGAGGTGGTCGCCGTGTAGATGGTGAGAATGGGGATTGGCTCAATATTGATTACGATACCGGAAAACCTACATCGATGACCCTTCAGACTCCTGACGGATTGCTCGATTTTGAGGAAGCTGCCCGCAGAAATGCGGAATCAATGACAGGTTCCCAGGCGGTTGTGGGCATGAGCATTAACCAGCACCAATGGTATGGTCTTCTTTCCACTATAAACAAGGAGTTGGGGAACATCAACCTTACCGGTGGTTTCGATGGTCGTTACTATATTGGTGAACACTATAAGGAAGTTACCGATTTGCTTGGTGGGGAATATTTTCTTGACGATTTAAATAAAAACCGTCCTGCAGGTACGCCTCTGAAAGAAGGTGACAAATATGCTTATCACAACGATGGTGTGGTAGCATGGGGTGGCTTGTTTAGTCAGGCTGAGTATATTGGTACCAATTATTCGGCGTTTTTGACTGCTGCCGTATCTCAGAAAAGTTATCAGCGTATCGACTATTTTCAATATGCTCCCGGTGACCAGAAATCTGATTGGGTGCATTTCAACCCCTGGAGTGTGAAGGTCGGAGCCAATTATAACCTTACCGAGGAGCATAATTTCTTTGTAAACGGTGGTTACTTTACCCGTGCGCCTTATTTTTCCACTATTTTTCTGAATTATACCAATGAAGTAAATGATGGTGCCAAATATGAGCAAGTGCTCTCATTTGACCTTGGTTACGGTTTCTCTTTGCCTAATTTCCGGGCTCGTATCAATGGTTACTGGACCAACTGGAAAGACAAAGGTCTTGTGAGATCATTTGTTGGAGAAACTGCTAATATCCCCGGCATTAACGCCTTGCATACCGGTATAGAATCCGAAATTTTCTGGAAAC
Source organism: Marinilabilia sp. (assembly GCF_016278715.1). Classification (GTDB taxonomy): domain Bacteria; phylum Bacteroidota; class Bacteroidia; order Bacteroidales; family Marinilabiliaceae; genus Marinilabilia. Next base: position 9,720 of record NZ_JADQBH010000071.1, read on the forward strand.
CTCTTCCCGAATTAAATATTAAAGGAATGTTCTCATGGGGTGACTGGACCTGGGAAGATGACGTGAATTTCTCTTTGTTTGATGACAACAATCAATTGCTTGGCGAATATTATGCATACATTGGTGGTGTTCATGTTGGAAACTCTGCACAGATAACCTCTTCTTTACGCGTGGATTATGAAGCATTTCCCGGATTTAAAGTTGGTGCAGATGCTAATTACTACGGTAAGAACTTTGCTGAATTTGATCCCACCAACAGGACTACCGAGGGAGTCAAGGAAGATTCGTGGCAGTTGCCTGACTTTGTGACTTTGGATATGAACATGAAGTATGATTTTCACATTGGTACACTGGAAGCATCTGTTTATGGTAATGTAAACAATTTGCTTAATGCCGAATACATTGCTGATGCCAGAGATGGATACGACCATAATGCAAGCACTGCATTGGTTTATTACGGCTTTGGAACGACCTGGTCAACCGGTTTGAAAATCAAATTCTAAAACTTCTTTAAAGAAAAGATTATTATGAAAAAACTATTATATATTCTGGCGTCTTCGATGTTTCTTTTGTGGAGCTGTGAGCCACTGGAAGATACCTACGAAGAACTCGACAAAGAGCAGGGGGCTTATAGTGAAGACATTTCAGTGACACTTGCTGATGACGACTATAGCACTTTATCCACCATAGCGGGAAAGCTGGGCAATTCTGATGCTTCCGATTTTATCGGTGATAATCTGGCTTTTAATGAGCAATATCCCGCCGCTGATTTTATCCCTTCCTTTTTAGGGGAAACTTTTGTGGCTTTGAACAAGGATTCCAGAGCTATTGTGAATTATAATTTTATGCAGGGAAATCCTGATTATATCGGCGATTATGAATTGACTTACAAACTGGATTCTGCCGATTATGCCGGTGCCGAGACATCTTTGGGTAAACTTAAAGCTTTCTCTCCGGCTTATCCTCCTGAAAATTACATGTCCGGCCTTCTGGAAGGAGAATTCGCAGATAGCCCTGATGGTTCTATTGCGTATGCTTCTTATCGTGTTTCCGATATGAACCCCGAAGAACTGGGGGATGTATCTCCGTTGATTTTCAGAGAAGACTTCAACGGGTCATTGGGTGATTTTTCTTCTGTAAGTGTTTCAGGAGACCAACAATGGAGGAGTGCTTCATATAATGATGATCAATACGCCATTGTGAGCGGTTATTCCGGTGGTGCACAGGAAAATGAAGACTGGCTCATATCTCCGGAAATTGATTTGTCAGAATACGAAACCGCTTATTTTGTAGTTCGTCAGGCTGTGAACTATCTGGATAATTATGAGAACATTCAGATTATGGTTAGCAACGATTTTGATGGAGCTGATGTAACTACAGCAACCTGGACAGAAATGACTATTGAAACCAAGCCTGCTGGTACTGGTTGGTCATTTGTTGAGTCAGAAGAAATTGACCTTGTTGAATTTAAAGGTGAATCGATTCATATTGCATTTCGCTACCGATCAACGACCTCTGGTGCTGCTACCTGGGAAGTGGATTGGCTCAGCGTGGAAACCAAAGATGCCAAAAAGCCCAAGTATACTTACTTTGATGAGTTCTTTATGAAGGATGGAGGCGAATGGCATCAGATTGTGGAGGATGATTTTGAAGATGGTGTTTATGTGCTGTCTGTTGATGATTATGACTCGATGGGAGAACCAGGAAATCATGATAATTTTTCTTCGTCTGTTTCTCCGGAAGAGTATCTGCCAGTATTCTTGAGTATAAACAGACCATACGCTCAGGAAGGAGAACAGTTGATTGTAGTATTTAAATATTATTCCAATAGAGTTACCTTTTCTCTTGCTTCCGAGTATGTTTTTAATGGTACCGAATGGCAGAATAGTGCCAGAATTGTGGAACGTAGCGAGCAGTTTGTACACAACGGATCCAAGTGGGTATTCGACCCGACTGTTGTGTTTACCATGACAACTCCTGATTATCAGCTTATTGTTGATTATGTGAAAACAGAGATTGATGGTGGGGCCGATTATCTGAACAGTTACAAAACCGGAGAATACTATTTCGGAGCAGACGCTTATTATGAAAACTTCGACTTGCGCCTGTCTAACAGAACCGAGAAAAATGTTCCCGGATTCGAAGGACTTTCCACCGAAGATGCTGTTGCCCTTACTTATGAGCGACTAACGGAGGCGGTTGAAGTGATGTTGATGGAGAAATATCCGGATGCAACAGCCCAGGTGAATGGAGTGGATGTTCATTACATTATTACTGTTGAGACTTATGAAAACGACCTGAGCAGAGGTCTTTATACCTTCAACTTTAAGTGTGTGAAGAGTGGTCCAAATCCTGAATTTGAATTGGTTGAAGCTCCCGAGTTTTAATAAATCAGCAACATAATTTTGCATTTTTAAAACAAATTAATATCTTGCACATCGTTTTGATAACAAACAGTAATATGAACAACATGCATTTACATATTTGGTGGCGCCAACTTGACTTTTAACAGGTGGAACAAGCTGTCATTTTGTGCAACGATATAAAACAAAGGAACCGCAGGCTTTACCACCTGCGGTTTTTTTGTTTTTAAGCTGGATTAAAATATTTGCCAAAAAAGATTTCATTCTGAAAAATTCCTTCTGGGATAAAATGAGATGTACTGTTCAAAGACGCGGTGGCCTGTCCGCTTTCCGGGCCGGCGGTTGGCGGGAAACCAAAATGGGCGAATTTCATGGCCTTGCGCAATGGCCGGAAATTTTGGTTTTCGAGGGGTGATAGGTTTAAGCGGACTAGCCTTTTTTGGTTCTTTTTGGGGCGATGCCAAAAAGAGCAATGAAATGAAATAAAAAGTGGGACTGCTGACTTTTTCAGTAATCTCCAATTAAGTATAGTTATGTTTTTAAAACCATAAACAGAATATAAGAGTTAAACAATCTAATATCATCATCATGCCAGAAAATTATTTTAAAAAATTTCCCGATAAAGAGGGATTTTACAAAGAGTATGGTGGCGCCTTTCTGCCTCCCGCCCTTGAAACGGAAATGAGAAAGATTACCGATGCCTATTACGCCATCAGTAAATCACATAATTTTATTTCCGAGCTCCGAAGTATCAGAAAACACTACCAGGGGCGACCAACTCCGGTTTATTATTGCAACAGATTGTCTGAAAAATATGGCGGTCGAATTTATTTAAAACGGGAAGATCTCAATCATAGTGGTGCTCACAAACTAAACCACTGTATGGGAGAGGCTTTGCTTGCCAAGTATTTGGGTAAGAAAAAGCTGATAGCCGAAACCGGTGCCGGTCAGCATGGTGTGGCCCTGGCAACTGCTGCAGCTTATTTCGGTCTGGAATGCGAAATTCACATGGGAGAGGTCGATATTGCCAAAGAACATCCCAATGTGGTTCGTATGGATATTCTGGGGGCAAAGGTTGTGCCGGTTTCCAAGGGATTGAAAACCCTGAAGGAGGCTGTAGATTCAGCTTTTGAAGCTTATGTCAAGGATCCTGTCAATTCTATTTACTGTATTGGTTCTGTTGTTGGACCGCATCCTTTCCCAATGATGGTTCGCGATTTTCAACATGTTGTGGGTATCGAAGCCCGGGAGCAGTTTCAGGAAATGACAGGTGAATTGCCCGACAGTGTGGTAGCTTGTGTTGGAGGGGGAAGTAATGCAATGGGAATGTTTTCGGGTTTCATGAACGACGAAGAAGTGGATTTGTTCGGGGTAGAGCCAGGTGGTCGCTCTATGAAAACTGGTGATCACGCTGCAACGATGGTGCAGGGAAAACCGGGAATAATACATGGTTTTAAATGTTACCTGCTTCAGGATGAAGAAGGAAACCCCAGTCCTGTGTATTCTGTTGCCAGCGGACTGGACTATCCGGGAGTTGGACCGGAGCATAGCATGCTCCGAGATATGAAACGCGTCAATTATGATATGGTGAACGATAAGGAGGCCATTGACGCTTTTTTTGAGCTAAGCAGGTTCGAGGGAATTATTCCGGCTCTGGAGAGCGCTCATGCCGTTGCTTATGCTTTTAAACTGGCTCAAAAAGACCCTCGTAAATCCGTATTGGTGAATCTGAGCGGGCGCGGGGACAAGGATATTGACTTTGTGGTGGAAAATTACGGAAAAGATTACGGATTAGGGTAGGAGCTTATTCTGTTTCTAAGGGTTTGTAACGAAATAAATTGACAGATTTAACGAAGTTATCTTGTTCTTTACCTACTTGAAAATACTGCGAATAGCGAGCTATTTAAAGGATTTTCAAGGAAGTTAAAGGGCAAAAGAACAAGTCTAAAGCGGCAAGTTATTTCGGCACAATCCCTAAGCAAAAAGGCTGTTGTGATCGTCATCACAACAGCCTTTTTGCTTATCCTGGGTTTTGTCACTTATGATTTAAAGAAACTATTTTCTATCCCCCCAATCTCCAACCTTTATTCTCTAATTTCCAGCTTCCATTCTCTAACTTCTAACGTCTAATTTCCAGCCTCTAACCTCTAGCTTCCATCTTCCACCCTTCTACCTTCCACCCTTCTACCTTCTAACCTTCTACCTTCTATCCTTCTATCCTTCTAACCTCAATTTTACATATCTCTATCGTTGATTTTCCAGCAACATATCCATTTTGGAAGCTTCCCCTTTCATATCCAGTCGTAGGTAAATATTTTTCAGATATTTGATATACTGCTGGTTATCCGGATCGTCTTCATGCAACTTTTCAAAAAGTTCTCTGCTTTCGCGGAACATGGACGAAATTTTCTTCAATTCTCTCTTCAAATAGACGTATGCCGTATAGTTCTGGTCTTTGTTGTATTTTGCCATTTCTGCTTTGTACCAATTCTCTGCCCGTTCAACAATGTCGATGGCTTTCCATTCCATGGCCGGTTTAAAATCTGGGTTTTTTCCAGCAGATTATTACAAACTTCCCGGGCTTCTTCCTCTTTTCCTGTGGCATCCAGAGCTTCCACGCGCATAAACATAAAGCGGGGATCCGATAAGGAAGGCATTTTTTTTGCTCTGTCAAGTGCTTTCTCGTACTCTTTGCGTTGCATTTCAATGGCAAAGAGTTTTTGCGATACTTCAGCTTTTTTTTCCTCCGATTTTATCTGGTCCGCATATTTGGTCCAGAGATGATATTCCTTGTCTGTTTTACCGGTTTGCTGATAAATACTGGCCAACATTTCGACCGACTCAATATCATCCGTTAAAGCTATGCTTTTAAGGAGGATTTCTTCCGCCTTTTCATAGTTTTCCATCTCCATTGCTGCATGACCAGCTTTTTTCAGATATTCCGGTTTAATTTTGCTTCCTTTTGAGGAGTGGTATTTGTCAAGCTGATTGTAAGCCGTTAAAACACCCGGATAATCTTTTGTTTCATAAGCTTGTTCAATGCTTGTCTGGTACCCCTGTACTTGTTTCAGCGGATTACAGGCCGCAATGACCAGGACCAGAGAGAAGGGTAAAATGAGTTTTCTTAGATTCATCTTATTGTGTTTATGGATTATTGTTTTCTTTTTTTGTTAATAGTCCGTTGAGCTTTTTCAAAAGCCTCTGAATCAGCTGTCTACATCTAAAAGTTGTTTTGTGTTAAAATGCAGAATTTCAACATTATACGATTTTTCTTAATTCTATTATCTAAAAATCTAATGGTCTGTTGTTATGTATGACTAAATTTTTATTAGGCAACGGATTTTTTCCCTTAATTTCCTAAATATACTGCATTGTGAACTTCAATGGTTGATATGATTTATCCTATCACAGCAAAAGTCAGCGAAAATAATACGGTATATTCAGCAAAACAAATGCCTTAATGAAAAAATTGCAAGCAAAATTTGAAAAAATGACCTATTCACCTTCGTTTCTTCCACAATAAAACGTTTAAGGGGAAGATACAGTTCAAAAAAAAATAATTATTCATGGTTAAAAAAGTTGATTGTCAAAATCTTGAAATTATCTTGAAAAATAACCTCCTAAACGTTGGGTTGTATGGTGCAAAAAAACTATTTTTGCACCGCACAAAAGCTAAAATACACGGGTGTAGCTCAGTTGGTAGAGCACTGGTCTCCAAAACCAGGTGTCGGGAGTTCGAGTCTCTCCTCCCGTGCAGTATTTTAGGAGAGTTGGCCGAGTGGTCGAAGGCGCACGCCTGGAAAGTGTGTAAACCTCAAAAGGGTTTCGAGGGTTCGAATCCCTCACTCTCCGCAAAAAAAGCCATCCTGTTTTAGGATGGCGTTTTTTTTGCGTAAGATAGTGAGAGGGTTCGAATTACTTTGTAATCATGAGTGGGTTTGTGAAGTAACCGTGTGAGAACGAATAAGAAAAGAATTTTGTTATTCAAGATTCATTTGTCCACTCTTAGTCAATTTCCCGTCGATATATATTTCAATTTCGTATTTTCCGGGCTTTAAGCCGTTCTTGTGTTCAACATTAAAAGTCATGGGCAGATCTTGACCCGTAAATTCTATTTCCTTTGCTTTCGTATATGATTTTTGAGTTCCGGTCTTATCAATTTCAAAGGAATCCTCAGAGGCGTACAATACAGAACCTGACGGGTCAATCATTCTCAGATAAACCATTCTGTTTCCGTTTCTTGTAAAAGGGGTGCCGGCAATTTCGAAAGTAATGGTTGTTTCATCAACCCTTTGGGCACGTGATATATTATATCGATCGGCCCACAACCAGCGTTCCCATTTAGTTAAGGGACTAATATTATAAGCTTTAAGGCCTCGTGAAACCTCAACACTGTCCCTAAGCAATTCCATTTCTGCCAACAGGTTTTCAACTTTTTTTCTGATACTATCTGCATCTGTCTGGAGCATGGAGTGTTGCTTTTTCCGGTCTTCAAACTCCCCTTCCATTTCCTGGTATTTTGTTATTCGGTTTCTGAGCTGGTTCAACATACGACTTTGATTCTGGAGCGAAGAGAGCTGGGTCTCTTTTTGGGCAAGCTGTCTCTCAAAACGGGTATTAAGTGTATCTATCTCAACTTCTAGAACCGAGACTTCTTCCTGATATGTGTTCTTTTCGTTAAGAAGTTGCTGGTTCTTTTCTGTTAACACTGTTTTTTCTTCTTGTAAGTTTTGATTTTCACTGTTGAGCCGTCCTCCGCGGAAAATAAATACAATCATTAAAGTGAGTGCCAGAAAAAATAATATCCCCAGTGCAATCATCCACTTCTTCATTGAGGAGATTTTTGAATTTTGCGGATTTTGTACATTTTCTTCCATAGCCATAGTCTTAAATTATTAATTTACTAAAAAATTGGATTATTTGCAATGATTTAAATACAATAGTATGGTAAAGGTACCCGCAAATCCAAGTATTGCGGGGAACCGGTAAGGGAAAAAATAATAGTCTTTGAAAAGTGAATCTTACGTAGATACGGGGTATGCATCTGATATTACTTTGTTTACGTGCCCTGGTTCCAGGCTTTTTGTTTCTCTACAAATGGCCTGCCCACTTAGTATCACTGATTTTCATCTCGTCAGCACTTCGAAACATTATCCAGACGTGGCCATGTTCCGGTGTCATCCTTTTTGGCAATAGATATTGTCCTTCTTTTCGGTTGACTGATGTTATTTCAAAATCAGAAAAGAAAGTGTTTTCTAAATCCTTCATGCACCAGATTAATTTGTCCGATGAACTGTTCAACCCTTCAGAATTGTTGTCGGTAGACCATTCCAAGAATATACCTTTATCAGTTCTCTGGGTATTTACACGGGTGGGAGGCGTCAGGTCGCCTTTGCTAAATACGACCTTGTGTGGATGGATGTATTGGTCAGGAAATATGCCATCAATCGCCTCTTTCATGTTTATGGACACAGCTGTATGGTAAGCCGACCGACCGGTGGAGATGTTCTTCATGGTAATACGTAAAAGGGGAGAGAGATGACGCAGCAGATTGTGCGTTAATGTTATCTTTTGACGTTGTATCAGTTGTTTGAGAGATTTGCGGTCTTTGTAAGATGTCGGCCTTGAGCGCACGTAGGTCTTACCAAACATTTCATACATGATCAGGTTTCCAATCATGCCTTTTCCGGTTCCCGTTAATCCTTGTTTAAATTGTGCCATCACTTTGAGTTTTTTTGGGTATAACCCAGGGGGGCTTCGCATTTGCCCTATATCAATAATAAAACAAACCCATATTATTATCGTATTCAATTTATTGTAAAAAAGGAATAAAGTCAAATTAAACTCATTTTTAATTGAATTTAATTTGACTTTATGTTGACTTTACTATGACTTTAAATTGACTTTATTATATGGATGCCTCATAGATGAAAGGAGGAAGCTTCAGAAAAGGGATAGAGTGATTGGGAATTATTGGTGGCTTGTAAATTTTCAGAGCTTATTTCACCGCCACTGCCTCAATTTCCACCAAAGCACCCAAAGGAAGGTCTTTAACGGCAAAAGCAGCCCGTGCAGGAGGATTTTTTGGGAAGTATTTCCCGTAAACTTCGTTCATAGCCTTGAAATTACTGATATCGCTGAGTAGGCAGGTGGTTTTAACTACGTTTTCGAATGAACACCCTGCTTCGGTGAGAATAGCTTCCAGATTTTTCATGACCTGCTCTGTTTGAGCGGTGATGTCGTTAATAATAAGTTTTCCGGTTTCGGGATCGATGGGAACCTGCCCTGAAATGAAAATCAGGTTGCCGGCAACTACGGCCTGACTGTATGGCCCGATGGCTTGTGGTGCGTTTGGGGTGGAAATGATCTTTTTCATGTTCCGAGTTTTGAGTTCCGATTTTTGAATTTTGAGTTTTGTGGGTCGGGGTTCCCCTTTCAGGAGGTTAGGGGGTAAGTGTGGGGATTGTGTTCTGAGTTTAGTGTTTCTTGTCCTGAGCTATAGAAGTCCTCCTTCAACTCAAATTTCTAACTTCTAATGTTCAATCTATTGCCTCCAAAAACAGCTTAACTCTTTCGGAAATTTTCTTTGTCTGGTCTTTTTTGTATTGAGTCTCTGAACGAATGTACGAATGAGTTTCCTAATTTACAAGCCATTTTTCCTGCGAGCCAACAGCCAAGAGCTAAGAGCTACGAGCTACGAGCTAAGAGCTACGAGCTAAGAGCTAAGAGCTACGAGCTAACAGCTAACAGCTAAAAACTACCAAACCCCGGGTTGTCACGGGGGTGACTGCGTTTCTCGTACTTGAGGTCGCGAAGCATGCTGCTGTTGACAGCGATGGTGAAGAAATAGGATTTATAGGAGCCCACCGGCACAAGGTTGAAACTCATGCTCCAGCAATGCAGGTCTCGATTGATACGCACGTTGGTATGTGAAATTTCTTTGCGGTCAAGGTTGTATCCGGTGCTGAAGTTGACGGACCATTTAGGCGTAAGAGTAATATTGCCGTTTAAACTGATGTCGGCGGTAAATTTTTTATCGTACGACATTTTTTCTTTATTGAACTTGTCCTGTACAATTCTCATATTGTAGTTCAACGAAAGGTTCCAGGGCATGGAAAACGGAGCATATTGTGGCGTAGGAGCTCCGGGGGCTGGTTGTTGTCTTTCATTCTGGCCGGGCAAATTATCGGGCGGGACTTCACCATCCGGAAATTCAGAATCATCTCCTTCCTGGTTCTGTTTGTCCTTATCTTTTTGGAAATCTTTGGAGCCGAAATTCAGTCCAAAACTCAGACTGGCATTCTCCAGACGGGCGATTCTCTTTTTGTCATTCCAAACCAGAGTGTTAACTCTTGTTGGATTGCCCCGTTCATCCAGTTTGATGGTGTAAGGGTCAAAAAGTGCATTGAAATTCACTGCCGTACCGAGCACTTTGGTTCTTCCGCTCATATTAATTCTCGACCAGTTCATAGAGTCGGCCAGGAAATTGTATGAAGTGCTTAGATTTAAAGACTCCAGTATGGGTATTTTCTTAAAGCCGGTGCTGTCTTTCCTGCTTTTCACTTTCATTTCCAGGTTGTTGTTGAGCCCAAAGCTCATGGAACCTGATTCTCCCCGACCAGGAACGCCATACATTGACCCTTCGTAGATAGAATAGTCGTGCCTTACAATTTCATCTCTGCGGGCATCATAATATTCAAACCAGTCGTAATAGCCATATTTGGGGTCACCAAAGTCGGGGCTGTAGCTGAAACTCACAGAAGGAGTCATCATGTGACGAATAGCCTGAATGCCCTCTCCAAAAAGCCAGCGACTGGGGCGAAAAAACGTGTACAATTTTGTTTGGGTGCCTACGCTGAAGCTGTAGTCGTAAACCCGGTTAAAGCCCTGTGTGGTATCAGAAACGACTACTCGTTGTTGTTCCTGGTCGTAAGACTTTTCTATGGATTTGAAATACCAGCGTTCTTTGTAATTGAAACTGGGGGAGAAGGTAAAATGCCGGAGGAACTTAAAGTTCATACTCACCGGTATTGCATGTTGAATTCCGTTTTTCCAGTCCTGAGCCAGATTGGATTCCATCAACTCACTTTCTTTGGTAGATATTCGGTTGCTGGCATTTCCGGTATAACTCAGACTGATTTTTTCGTACCAACTCTCTTTTGATCCAACCTTATCTTTGCTTTTAAACGGATAGATCCGGTTCATGGTAAGCGTCAGGTTGGGAATGGTCAAATCGATGGTTGTATCACGGCTGTTCTGTGAGTGCTGGGCATTTGCCGATAAATTAAAAGGAGTTCCGGGAAACTGCCGTGAATAAGAAATACTTGAGCGTTTAGTGTTTGTTGCCAGCTGCCGGGGGTTAATGATGCTTCCCACATTGTTGCGGTCGAATGAACTGGTGGAGAAATTCACACTTGCCGAGAACCGACTATACGGGTTGGCTTTTGAATCCTGACTATGCGACCAGTTGATGGACATATCCGTGCTTTTGCTGTAATCGGGCAACTCCTTCTCACTGGAAATATTGGTAATGTACTGAAAGTTGAAGTTCCCGGAGTACCGGTATCTCAATTTGTATTTTGAGGACAGACGCGAGCCCCACGAGCCGTTTGTGTATATGTCACCAGTCATCGAGAGGTCAAAATAATCGTTTGCTGCCCAGTAATAACCACCGTCACGGAGGAAAAAACCACGGTTGCTCTCCTCTCCGTATGAGGGAAGAATGAAACCTGAACTATAGGTCGATGAGCTGGGGACAAAACCAAAAGGAACCACAAAGGGCATGGTTACATCTTCGATGACCAGATAGGCGGGACCGGTAATGATTTTTTTTCCGGGTATTACTTTGGCCTTGGTCATATTCAGATAAAAGTGAGGGTGGTCATGGTTGTTACAGGTGGTGTATTTCCCGTTTCGGAGGCAATAGACATTGTCTTCCATTTTTTTTGCCCGCTGACTTACAACGTAACCTTCACCTTGCTCGGTGACCACATGTTCAATGATGGCCTTCTCCGTTTCAAAATTGTAACGAATCGATCGCATGGTGTATTCTCCACTGGGGTCTTTAAATACCGGCAGACCGACTTCTGTTCCGGTGGAGTCGATACGACCTGTGGCATAAGCAAGACTGCTGTCCAGATCCAGTTCTATCTGATGGGCGGTGAGTAATACATCCTGATAGCTGACACTGGCATCACCATATAAGAATACTTTTCCTTCGGTGAATTTTACTGAATCCGATGCCGAATAGTCCACTTCTGCTTCGATTACCGCCGGACGAGCCTTACGGGTTTGTGCCGTATCGGGAACCTGTGATAAGGTATCCTGAGAGGCGGTCGATAGACTGTCTTGCGATAGTGAATTCTGAGCCGGACCTTTTATCGAAATTAGAAATAAAAGGAACAAGGCCAGAAAAACTCCGGTCGTCAATGCAGAAGGATGGTATTTGTATTGCTGTGGTATCAAGATAGATATACTTCTAAACTGTCGAAAATGGTACGTTGACATTCCAAAAATCAGCACAAAAATAAGGTAAAAAACGGTCTTTAAGGTGCTTTTTACAGCAAAATTGAGGCCAATACATCGGATGAGCCAAAATACGTACCCGGCTCATAAGTTTTGGGGAACGAGTGAATCTGCATTTAATCATTACCTACGGCCTGATTTTTAAAGTTCAATGTGAGTGCCTGGTCTAAAAAAGTTTGGGGTATATACGTCCAGGTCACCAGTGATATCAAAAAGTGTAGTATAAATAGGTATGTTTTTGTCAAAATTGAGGCTTGAAAAGTTTTTTGAACCAATCCCCTGGGTATGTCAGTGCCTGGAATCCCCACTACTGCCTAAATTACTTTCATGCCCAAGCTAAAAAATATTAAGTGAGCTTTGACATAATTAAACAGGGATGAGTCTGGTAATAAAGATGCTTTTTAAACCGGACTCATCAAATAACAATAACCAAAGGTGGGTGTAATGTGTAGAATGTCAATATTATATATCTTTTCTGGCTACTGATATCTTAAAATCTGACGGCCTAATCTTGAACAATGGACCTTTAGATATTAGAATTAAGTTAAATCCTATGATGTTGAAAAACTGCACTTTAACACAAAACAACATTTAAAAACAAACAGCTGATTCAGAGGTTTTTCCAAAAGTTTAACGGGCTATTACTTGAAAAGAACCTTTAATATTTTTTATTTTTGGGATGGTATTTGTTTTTAAAAGCTGCAAATTTGCATCAGCAATAATATTATTCGCTTATGGATATTTTTCTGTTATCATCATATATTCGACACAATTCTTTTTTGTTTGCTTCTGTAGCAGTGTTGTTTTTTGTTTGTTCAATTTCTTTAAATGCACAAAATCAGGAGCCCGTCAAACTTAATACTGTTATTTTGGACCCCGGACATGGAGGCAAGGATGCCGGTGCGGTGGGGCGGATCAGTAAAGAAAAAGAGATTGTTCTGGACATTGCTTTAAGGGTGCGTGATTATTTGAAACAACATTTGCCGGAGTTGAATGTCGTGATGACCCGCGACAAGGATGTGTTTGTTCCTTTGAATGAAAGAGCAGTCATTGCTAATGAAAATGATGCCGATTTATTTGTGTCAATTCATGCCAATTCTATGTCCACCTCCAGGATATATGGCGCGGAAACTTTTGTGCTGGGCCTGCACCGCTCGGAAGATAACCTGGAAGTTGCAAAAAAAGAAAACTCCGTAATTGTACTGGAGGATGATTACAAAGCAAAATACGAAGGTTTTGATCCCAACTCCACCGAGTCGTACATTATTTTCGAATTGATGCAAAACGTATATCTTGATCAAAGTATTGGTTTTGCATCAGCTGTTCAGAAACAGTTTCGTGAAAGAGTTGGACGTCACGACAGAGGTGTGAAGCAAGCCGGTTTTTTGGTGCTTCGTGAAACTTCTATGCCCGGCGTTTTAGTCGAAGTTGGTTTTCTCAGCAATCGGAATGAAGAACGCTATATGAATTCTGAGGACGGAAAAGTATATTTGGCATCGGCCATTTTTAGGGCTATCAGGGATTATAAGGAGCATTTTGATAAAATAAATTCCAAATTGGTGACACGAAGTACTTTCCCGGGAATCAATAGTAATACCGATAATGAGCAGGCATCAAACTCCTCGTCGGCAGTTCAATACCGTATTCAGATTGCCAGTTCACAGAAACAACTGGAGGCAAATCAGGGGGTTTTTAAACAATTTGATTCGGTTTGGGAATATCAGGAAGGCGATTATTATAAATATACCACCGGTCTGGCAACGAGTCATGAGGAGATTCTTGAAAAGTTGCCGAAAGTGAAACAAGTGGTACCCGATTGTTTTGTAGTAGGTTTTAAGGATGGTAAACGGATAATACCTTAAATTTTGTTTGCTGCACGAACACTCAGTTAGATGGACTGGTTGCTCTGTTCCTTGCAGCCTGTTGTGACCGGTTTCTTAACCCGAATCAAAAAAATATTACCAATGATAAAGCTAAAGAAAGAGTATAAAATTGCAATAACTGTTGTTGCTGCCCTGACCATATTAATCTGGGGAATGAGTTTCCTCAAAGGGAAAAATATTTTTGACTCAGGAACGGTTTATTATGGTGTTTACTCCAAAATCGACGGCCTTACAGAGTCCAGTCCCATTCATTATCATGGATACAAAGTGGGTTCGGTATTGGAAATTCAGTTCTATCCCGAACGTGAAGACCGTTTTGTGGTTGCATTCTCAATGGATAAAGAAATGCCCTTAAATGAGAATACCCGAGCTCTGATATACAGTTTCGATTTGATGGGGGCAAAGGCTGTTCGTTTGGTCGATGATGGTGCCGGGAAGATGTTGATACCCGGTGACACCTTAAAAACCGGAATTGAAGGTGGCCTCACCTCCGAACTTGGCCCCATTAAAAATAAAGTGGAGAACCTGGTTGTAAAATTGGACAGTACTCTTAACAATCTTTCAGGTGTTTTTTCTGACGAAAATAATCAAAACCTGGAAGAAGGGATGAAGAGTTTTCGGGCAATGATGCAAAATCTGGAACAGACGACTGCAGCAGTCAATGCTTCACTGGGTAATGGGGGGGCGTTGAATAAAACACTGGATAATATCGATGCCGTCACCGGCGAATTGGCGCAGCAGCAGGAAAATATTGCTGTCACAATGGAGAACGTGGCCCGGTTTAGTGGTCAGCTAAAAGAGATGCATCTGGATAGCCTGGCTGTTAAAATTGATTCCAGTCTGCTTATTGTAAATGCATTGCTTCAGCAGGCCCAAAACGGCGAAGGAAGTTTGGGGTTGCTGCTCTCCGATGAGGGATTGTATTATAATTTAATGGATGCATCGGCCAATCTGGACCGTTTGCTGGCCGACATCCGACACAATCCCGGTCGCTATCTGAGCATTTCAGCTGTGGATTTGGGCAGAGATGTTTATCTGAATGTTTCCGATGAACGTGCAGAACAAAAAGGAATAGTTTATAAAGTTAAAGTAGCTGAATCGGACAAACCACTCGACCTTAAAAATCAAATGGTAAAAGATGAATATCGCGTTTTTGAGGATACAGATGGCCAAAAATACACTTACACCATAGGTCAATCTTCTTCCTATTCTGATATTAAGGGACTTCGGGATGAAGTCCTCCCTTTGTTTCCACGAGCCGATGTAGTGGCTTTCCGTGATGGAAAACCCATTCGACTAATAAAAGCTCTTAGGCAAAGCGGGGAGTAACAGTGAATATATTGTTAAGCAGAATTCGTTAAAAAAAGAATTTGACGAAAAAGATAATCTTTTTTTATTTTCTCTTCAATAACCTTTCTTTCAATGTTTTGTGTGTGTTAACCGAAAGTTAATTTTTTTGAATTACGTGCTGGTTTACAGATGTTTATGAGTGGTTAATTTCAATAGTTTGACTATTAGCAGTATAAAGTGATTCCTAAAATTTCAACCCCTAAGGCATTTTTTTTTCCAGTTTTTTTTAGCAAATTTTGTCCTTACCGAAGCATGAATTATTAACATATTGTAAAAATGGAAGGCATAGAAATCAAACTGGATCATAAGCAAATTTGGGCTGAGTGTCTGAATTACATTCAGGCATCAATACCAGGAAACGATTTTCAAACCTGGTTTGAACCCATTGTTCCACTTAAACTGGAGCATAGAGTGCTTACGATACAGGTGCCTACCTACTATTTTTACGAATTCATTGAAGAACAGTACATTAAGTTAGTGGGGAAGGCTCTTCGGGAGATTATCGGGCCTGGTGCCAAACTTGAGTACAGTGTGGTGATGGCACGTAAACAAACGCCTTCGGTTTCCAATTCCTATACCGTCAATTATCCCACAGCCGAACGTCATGATTTGCGTAATCGCGCAGTTGACAAAAAGTATTCACGTCAGGAGCAACCTCAGATCAGAAATCCTTTTATTATTCCGGGTGTTAAGAAACTGGATATTGACCCACAATTGAATCCTGAATATACCTTTGATAATTTTGTGGAAGGCGATTGCAACCGTCTGGCCCGTTCTGCCAGTGAGGCTGTTGCAAAAAATCCCGGTAAAACCGCTTTTAATCCGCTCTTTTTGTATGGCAACAGCGGTCTTGGAAAAACCCATTTGGCACAGGCAATTGGTATCGAGGTAAAGAAATTTTATCCCGAAAAAACGGTGCTATATGTGAGCGCTAATAAATTTACTACCCAATATACCGATTCTGTTGCTCGTAATTCGGCCAATGATTTTATGCATTTCTATCAGATGATTGATGTATTGATTATTGATGACATTCAGGAATTGGCTGGAAAAGAAGGTACTCAAAACACCTTTTTCCACATCTTTAATCACTTGCATCAGTCTGGTAAACAGTTGATTCTCACCTCAGACAAAGCACCCGTTGCCCTGAAGGGGATGAAAGAACGACTACTGACCCGTTTTAAATGGGGGCTTCCGGCCGATTTGCAGTCACCCGACTTTAATACCCGGGTGGATATACTGAACAACAAAATTTACAAGGATGGTATTTCGGTATCTGATGATATTGTCTTTTACATTGCCTCCCATATTACCGATAATGTACGCGAATTGGAAGGAGCACTAATCTCGCTTCTGGCTATGTCCACTCTTAACAAGGCAGAAATCACCCTTGATATTGCCCGTAATGTTGTTGACCGACTGGTTAGTAAACCCCAACGTGAGATAACTGTGGAGCAGATTCAAAAGAAAGTTTGCGATTTTTATGGCCTGAAAATGGATGTACTGCAGTCAAAAACCAGAAAACGTGAGATTGTTCAGGCCCGGCAGGTGGCAATGTATTTTTCCAAGAACTATACTAATTCATCGCTTTCCTCCATTGGTTCTCAGATTGGTCAGCGAGATCATGCAACTGTTTTGCACGCCTGTAAAGCCGTTAAAAATCTACAGGAGACTAACACAGAGTTTAAGCACCAGTTGAAAGAAATTGAAGGGCTTATCAGACAATGAAATTTTAAGGAAAACCAGATGTTTGGATTATATTTCCCGAAATGAATGTTTCAAAAATCAATGCAATCCTGAAATGAGTGTTTTCCCTGAATGACAATTTTTATTTTTAATAGATGAGCCGTTGAGAAAAATATACTTTTAGTAACAGACACAAAAGATTCAGTTTGTAAAAACAGAAAGCCCCTTTCAGATGATTTATTTGATGGGGGTTTTTTATTTTTTCGAAATTTCTGAGGAAAATTTAATTGACTGTTTCAAAAGCAAGAAAAACGCGGTATTTGGCGTTTTCCTGCAATAACGAAAACGTAACTAACACTAACCTTGTTTAAAATAAATATTCTTGGCTCATCACAGGTTTGGATACCAATTTTGAATATTTTGACCTTTTATAAAAGAAATTTCTAACAATTACCAAAGCAAACGACACCTTCAGCGTCGTTATTTTGTGTTTTGCGAACAAATGAGCCCATCAGGCTTTGCTTCCCTCAAATATAAATGCATGACCCCGAAGAAGTGAGTCAAATATTTGTAGAGGTAATGTTAACATGAGAATCGACCACCAATTTGTTTTAATGAAAAATCGTCTCTTTTTTTTGCGAAATAGGTTTTTGTTGGTTTTGGAAAGCCAAAACATTACAAAACCATAATTGGGATCAGGGTTTAAGGGATGAAATACCATTTGTTGAACAATGTTTAGGACACTATTGTAACGCACTTAAAGTTTCTTTCCTTTAAAAAACTTATCTTTGGTACTTTGTTTGATGTTTTTTTGCGATTTTTGTAGGCCAGAAAAAACGATTTTGAAAAGAGTGATCATGTTAAATAATATTTTCCGAAAATACAGTGCTGTTGTAATACTTATTGGATTGTTAACAACGGTCTGTACAGTTGTCCCAGCTCAGGATGACCAAACTTCAGGGGAGCACCGAATTGTAATTGACGGTCGGGAATATTACCTGCACGTGGTGAAGCCGGGAGAGGGGTTTTTTGCATTGGCCCGTCGCTATAATGTTTCTCAGCAGGAGATTATTGAAGCCAACCCGGAACTGGATGGAGGATTAAAAAGAGATCAGGTTGTCAGAATTCCTGTCATTAAAGGAAGAAATGATAACAAAACCAATATTGAGCGTTCCGAAAATTACATTCTGCATACGGTGGAGAAGGGCCAGACAGCCTGGTATATTTCACGCAAGTATGATGTGGATGTTGAAGATATATACGAACACAATGCAGGTTCGGAGAAACAACTGATTGTTGGAAGTATCATCCGGGTTCCCATAATAAAGGAAGATATTGATCCCGATAAACAGTCGGTGGATAAAGACTTTTTGTATTATGAGGTTCAGCCCGGGAATACCCTCTATTCTTTGGCTCGCAGATTTAATATTTCTGTAGATGATATTTTAGATAATAATCCGGCACTTCGGGATGGAAGCTTGTTGCCCGGGACATTGGTGAGAATTCCCAGGGTAGTTGATTCTGCCGATGCTGCGGTACAAACTGGTGGAACGAAGGAAGGCATGATTCAGGGAGAGGCTTATACTTACCACGAAATCCGCCCGGGTCAAACACTCTATTCCATCAGCCGGCTTTACCAGGTTGACCTGGCGGTGATACGGGATGCCAATCCTGATGTGGACACCAATGATTTGAAACCGGGCTATATGCTTCGGATACCCAGGCAGCAAAAGGATGAATCCCTGGCTTCCGGACAGTCAGCAAAAGATCAGGATCTGTTTGAGCGTCATAAAGTGAGGCGGAAAGAAACACTTTTCTCCATATCCCGGCAATACAATGTGGATATGGAAACCATCCGAAAAGTCAATCCTGATGTTGATTTTTCAAACCTGAAAAAAGGTACTGAACTCAACATCCCCAAGGACCAGTGGTTTGTGCAGAACCTGTCGGGTGTTGACGGTGAGGGCAAGGTTGCCGGGACTTTTCCCGACTCGCTGAAGATTGAAAGGTTTATTCCTTCCCAGTATTTATGCGACAACAGGGAAGGCATTGGTCATGCACGTCCGGCCCGGGTGGCACTCCTTTTGCCTTTTGCTTTGGATGCGACGGATGAGGCTAACACGATTGTAAAAGTAGAAAATGGTGATACCATTCGCACCCCCCGGAAATATCCGGTCATATCGCGCAGTTCGCGTATTTTTGTCGAGTTTTATGAGGGAGTTCTACTGGCCCTGGATGAACTGAAAAAACAAAACATCAACATCAACCTTTCGGTTTATGATATTTCACAGCATAACGGAAATATTGAGTTGCTCCTGAAGTCTAATCCCGAATTAAAAGAGGTGGATATGATTATCGGACCTGCTCGTTCGGATGATCTGGAAGCGGTATCCAAATTCTCTATCGAGCATCAAATAAAACTGGTCTATCCGTTGTCCAATGTCAACCCGGTTCTGGATCGGAATCCTTATGTGTTTCAGGTGAATACTCCGGACACCCTTTTGTTTAATAAAATGACCAACGAGATTGTGCGTCAGTCAGAATCCTACAATTTATTGGCCATTATTCCTGAAGGAGAGGACCTATATGCTTCTGCATTTATGGATGAACTCAGGCAAAAAGTCTTTTTTAATGAATTTTCTTTAAACAAAGACATGAACTACCGGGAGTACCGCATGATGGGGAAAGAAGACATGACTAATCTGGAGGCCCTGTTGGATCCTATGAAAAAGAATTTTGTGGTTGTTCCCACCAACAGCGAGGCCACCCTCTCTAAAATTGTGCCTACTCTGGCCGGAATTGCCGAGAAGGGTAAGGTGAAGATATCTTTGTTTGGAATGACTGAATGGCTTAGAGCCCAATCTATTGAGCCCGAGGATATGTTTACGCTCAATACGCAGTTGTTTACTTTCTTCGCCTTTGATTATGAGAGTGAAAAAACGCATAGTTTTATTGAAAAATACAGAAACTGGTATTATACCGAACCTCATGCCGTTTCATCCTATTTTCAAAATTCCTCTTCATCGTCAGGTTATTCACGTTATGGTGCCTGGGGATATGATGTAGCGTACTATTTTATTTCCTCTCTGACCAAGCGGGGTGAGTTTTTTGAGTTTTGCCCCGAACCGCTGCTGGAGGTTCAGCCGGTTCAGTTTAACTTCTCATTTAAACGCATTTCCAATTGGGGAGGCTTTTACAACGACGGGATATTCCTGCTCAAGTTTCTACCTGGTTACAAGGTT
Source organism: Marinilabilia sp. (assembly GCF_016278715.1). Taxonomy (GTDB): domain Bacteria; phylum Bacteroidota; class Bacteroidia; order Bacteroidales; family Marinilabiliaceae; genus Marinilabilia. The sequence continues at coordinate 29,769 of NZ_JADQBH010000071.1, forward strand.
ACCCGGACCCCTGTGATTTCTTTTCAACCTATGACTTCCATTGGGGAAGATGGTAATATTATTGAATCGTTTTAATGTAAATTTTATATGGTTTCTGTTAACCAACTGACACTTGATTTTGGTACTTTTTTACTTTTTGAGAATGTTTCTTTTTTAATAAATCCACGCGATAGAATTGGTTTAGTTGGAAAGAATGGCGCTGGAAAAACAACCCTTCTGAAAGTGATTACCGGCTTGCAGGAACCTACTTCGGGTGAGGTAACGATGCCTCGTGACTTTTCTGTGGGTTACTTACCCCAGGTGATGAAACACGACGATCGTTTTTCGGTTTTTGAGGAAACAGAACAAGCTTTTTCGGAAATCAAACGACTGGAGAAAGAGATTGATGAACTTACACATGCCATTCATCACCGGGAAGATTATCATTCGGATGATTATTATGGTTTGATTGATAAACTGACCGAAGCAAACGAACGTTTCAATATGTTTGGAGGTCATGATTATCGCTCCCGTATCGAAGTTACGTTAAAAGGGTTGGGCTTTAAACCATCTGATTTTGAGAGACCTACCTCCGAGTTTAGCGGTGGTTGGCGGATGCGTATCGAACTGGCCAAAATTTTGCTTCGAAAACCTGATTTGTTTCTGCTGGATGAGCCCACCAACCACCTGGATATTGAGTCGATTACATGGCTTGAGGATTTCCTGAAGAATTACAGTGGTGCTGTAGTGCTGATTTCGCACGATAAAGCATTCCTGGACAATGTAACTACCCGGACCATTGAGATTTCTCTGGGTAAAATATATGATTACAAAGCTTCCTATTCCCATTTTGTGACGCTTCGCCAGGAGCGGCGCGAACAGCAGATGGCAGCCTACCGCAATCAGCAGAAGAAGATTGGAGATACCGAGCAGTTTATTGAACGGTTTCGTTACAAAGCCACCAAAGCGGTACAGGTGCAGTCACGAATCAAGCAGTTGGAGAAGTTGGACCGTATTGAAGTGGATGAATTCGACAACAGTAAACTGAACATCAAATTTCCACCGGCCCCGCACTCCGGGAAGGTTGTGGCCAGCGGAAAGCATTTATCCAAGTCGTACGGTGATCTGCTGGTGCTGGATGATATTGATTTTGATATTGAAAGGGGCGAAAAGGTCGCTTTTGTTGGAAAAAACGGCGAAGGTAAGACCACTCTGGCCCGAATCATTATGCAGGAGCTTCAGTACGATGGAAAGCTAAAAATGGGCCATCAGGTCAAGATTGGATACTTTGCCCAGAATCAGGCTGAGCGACTGGATGATAAACTGACCGTTTTTGAAACGGTGGATAAGGTTGCTACCGGAGATGTGCGAACTAAAGTGAGGGATTTGCTTGGTGCTTTTCTCTTTAGTGGCGAAGAGGTGGATAAAAAAGTGTCTGTTTTGTCTGGTGGGGAGCGTACACGTCTGGCAATGGTGATGCTTCTGCTGGAACCTGTAAATTTCCTGGTGCTCGATGAGCCAACCAACCACCTGGATATGCGGTCGAAGGATATTCTGAAACAGGCGCTTAATGATTTTGAAGGTACAGTGCTTGTGGTGTCTCACGACAGGGAATTTCTGGACGGACTGATAGATCGGATATTTGAATTTACAAATAAGAAAATCAAAGAGCATCTGGGTGGAATTTATGAATTCCTCCGAAAGAAGAAAATGGACAATCTTCAAGAATTGGAGAAAGTGCCTCCTAAAGCCAATAAGAAAGATTCTGGCGCAAATGGGGCGGGTGCCGGCCTGTCGGGGAAGATGGCCTTCGCTGAGCGAAAAGAGCTTAATAAGAGCATAAAAAAGGCCGAAAATGCTGTTTCTTCAGCAGAGAAAGAGATAGCCAGATTCGAAAAAGAACTTGAAGGATTGTCGGCAATTATGGAAAATCCTGAAAAAGCAGCTGACCCTGCCTTTTTTGAATTGTACCAGAAGGTTCAGAAAAATCTGGAAGCCATGATGGAGCAGTGGGAATCGGCACATCTGGAACTGGAGGAACTGGAAACCAAAAGGGCAGAGATGGATAATTTTTAATGAACATTTTCCGATGATCAATGACCAATGTTCAATGACCAATGTTCAATGACCAATTATCAATGACCAATTATCAATGACCAATTATCAATGACCAATTATCAATGACCAATT